>JAFEDW010000071.1 GCA_018241455.1 Pseudomonadota bacterium
GGGCTCCGGCCGCGCCATCCATGGCGCGGACGGTCCCGATCGAACCCATCACCAGACACGCGCTGCCCACTACACGTCGCGGTGCGCACGGTCTTTGCGCGCGCTCCACATGAGCGGGTGGGTCAAGGTGTGCGGCATCACCACGGCGGAGGCGGTGACGGCGGCGGCGGAGGCCGGCGTCGATGCGATCGGCTTCGTGTTTGCGGCATCGCCGCGGCGGGTCACGGCGGAGCGGGCCGCGGAGCTGGCGCTCGGCGTGCGGCAGCGGCTGACCTGCGTGGCGGTGATGCAGCATCCGGGGCAGTCCGAGGTGGACCAGGTGGTGCGCGAATTTCATCCGCACCTGCTGCAGACGGATATCGGGGACTTCGCCAAGCTGCATTTGCCGCAGCGCGTGGCGCGATTGCCGGTGTTGCGCGGGGCGCCGGCGGGAGTGCAGGCGGGCGGCCGCGGGTTGATCAGCGACTACCCGCCGCGGCTGCTGTACGAGGGCGCGCACAGCGGCAGCGGCAAGGTCAGCGATTGGCGGCATGCAGCCGAGATCGCGCAGCACACGCGGCTGGTGCTGGCCGGCGGACTGCACGCGGGCAATGTCGCGGAAGCGATCCGCGTCGTGCGGCCCTTCGGTGTCGATGCCTCGAGCGGACTCGAGTCGCGGCCGGGCGTCAAGGACACGGACAAGATCACCGCCTTCGTGCGCGCCGCGCGCGCGGCATTCAACGAGATCCAAGCATGAGCGATGACAAACCCGACGCCGCTACGCGCGCGCGCTGGCTCGAGCAGCTGCGCGCCGGCGCCTTTCCGGATGCGCAGGGGCGCTATGGTCCGTTCGGCGGGCGCTATGTGCCGGAGACACTGGTGCCCGCGCATGAGCGCCTCGAACAGGGCGTGAAGCGCTGGCTCGGCGATGCGGATTTCCAGCGCGAGTACCAGCAGCAGCTGCGCACCTGGGTCGGGCGACCGACCGCGCTCAGCCACGCGCCGCGGCTCTCGCAGCGCTGGGGCGCCGACGTGTGGCTCAAGCGCGAGGATCTCGCGCACACCGGCGCGCACAAGATCAACAATGCGCTCGGCCAGGCGCTGCTGGCGCAACGCCTGGGCGCGCAGCGCATCGTCGCCGAGACCGGCGCGGGCCAGCACGGCGTCGCGAGCGCCGCGGCCTGCGCGCGCCTGGGGCTCCCGTGCACGGTGTACATGGGCGCCGTCGACATGGAGCGGCAGGCGCCGAATGTCGGGCGCATGCGGCTGCTCGGCGCGACGGTCGTCAGCGTCACCAGCGGCGATCAGACGCTGCGCGCCGCGATCGACGAGGCGATGCGCGACTGGGTCGCCGATCCGGAACATACCTACTACCTGCTCGGCTCGGCGGTGGGCGCGCATCCGTATCCATACCTGGTGCGCGAACTGCAGAGCATCATCGGGCGCGAGGCGCGCGCGCAGATCCAGCAGCAGGCGGGCGGGTTGCCGGATCTTGTCATCGCCTGCGTTGGCGGCGGTTCCAATGCGATCGGACTGTTTCATCCGTTCGTCAATGACGCGAGTGTTGCGATCGTCGGCGTCGAGGCGGGCGGTCGCGGCGCGGGGCTCGGCGATAATGCCGCGCCGTTGAGTTTCGGCCGTCCCGGCGTGCTGCATGGCAGCTACTCGATGCTGATGCAGGATGGCGACGGCCAGATCCAGGAAACACATTCGGTGTCGGCCGGGCTCGATTATCCGGGCGTCGGCCCGGAGCACGCGCTGCTGCAGGCCTGCGGGCGCGTTCACTACGAGGCAGCGGGCGATGACGAGTCGCTCGCGGCGGTGCGCGAGTGCTGCGAGTGCGAGGGAATACTGCCGGCGATCGAGAGCGCGCACGCACTGGCGGGCGCGCGACGCTGGGCCAAGGCGCATCCGGGCAAGCGCATCCTCGTCGGATTGTCGGGGCGCGGTGACAAGGACATGCTGACGCTGTCGCAGACGCTGCTGGCGAATGCGCCGGCGGGGGCGCGCTGATGCTGCCGCGCGAGCGCATCGCCGAGGCGATTCGCGGCGCCGCGCGCGGCGGCGAGCCGGCGCTGGTGGCGTTCCTGACGGCGGGATATCCGCAGCGTGTGCAGTTCCGTTCGCACCTTGCCGCTGTTGCCGAGGCTGCGGACGTCGTCGAAATAGGCGTGCCGTTCACCGACCCGATGGCGGATGGCATGACGATCCAGCGCTCCAGCCAGGAGGCGCTGCGCCAGGGCGTGACGCTGCAGTGGATCCTCGATGAACTCGCGGCGATGGCGCGCGTGCGCGCGCCGCTGCTGCTGATGAGCTACCTCAATCCGCTGCTCAACTACGGCTACGAACGCCTGGCCGCGGCCAGCGTGGCCGCCGGCGTGTGCGGGTTCATCGTGCCGGACCTGCCGCTCGATGAAAGCGCCGGCCTGCGCGCCGCGCTCGATCCGCGCGGTCTGGCGCTGGTGCAGATGGTCACGCCGGTGACGCCGCCGGAGCGGCTCGCGCGGCTGTGCGCCGCCAGCCAGGGATTCGTCTACGCGGTGACGATGACCGGCACCACCGGCCACAGCGCCGCGACGCCCGCTGGCGTGCTCGAATACCTGGCGCGCGTGCGCGCCGCGGCGAAGGTGCCGGTGTGCGCGGGTTTTGGCATCAGGTCGCGGGACCAGGTCCGAAGTTTGCGCGGCGCCGTGGATGGCTGCGTGGTTGGCTCCGCGCTGGTCGAGGTGCTCGAGCGGGGCGAATCACCGCAAGCCTGGCTCGGCGCGCTCCGGCACGACGCCGGGTGAACACGGCGACGATCGCAGCGGCAACGGCGGGCCGCGGCCCACCGCGCGTCGCGCTGGTGCTGGCACTGCTCGCGACGCTCGGTCCGTACACGATCGACGCATTCTTCCCGTCGATGCGCGCGATGGCGGTCGAGTTCGGCATCAGCTACTTCCAGGTGCAGCAGACACTGACCGTCTACCTGGTGCCCTACGCCTGCATGTCGCTGCTGCACGGTTCGCTCGCCGATGCCATCGGGCGGCGGCGCGTCATGCTCACCGGGCTGTTGTTCTATGCGCTGGCCTCGGCCGGTTGCGCGCTGGCGCCGAGCTTCGGTGCGCTGCTGTGCTTCCGCGCGATGCAGGGCATGGTCGGCGGCGTCGGCGTCATCATCGGCCGCGCCGTGGTGCGCGACTGCTACAGCGGTGCGCAGGCGCAGCGCGTCATGAGCGCGATCACGATCATGTTCAGCGTCGGTCCGGCGCTGGCGCCGATCATCGGCGGCTGGGTGCATTTCTGGCTGGGCTGGCGCGCGGTGTTCGCCAGCATGGCGGTGTACGGCCTGGTGCTGGCGTTGATGGTGCTGCGCAAGCTCCCGGAAACGCTGCCGCCCGCGCAGCGCACGCCGCTGCAATTCGGCGCACTGCTGCGCAACATGCTCGGCGTGATGGGCCATCGCGAGTTCCTGCTGCTGACCGCGGCCAGCGGCCTGTGCTTCGTCGGCATGCAGATCTACATCGGTTCGGCGCCGGCGATCATCCTCGACCACTGGCATGGCGACGAGACGCGCTTCGCGATGCTCACGCTCCCGATCGTGGCCGGATACGCCCTCGGCGCGGTGGCGTCGGGGCGCCTCGCGGGGCACGTGTTGCCCTCGCGCCAGGCGAACATCGGCTACACGCTGGTGCTGGCGACCACCGGCGCCATGCTGCTGCTGCAGTCCGCAGCCGCGAATCCGCCGGTGCTGGTGCAGCAGCTGCTGCTCACCTGCACGGCCTGCGGGTTGCAGCTGCTGTTTCCGATCATCACGCTGCGCATCCTCGACCTGTTCGGCCATGCGCGCGGCGCGGCGACCGCGGCCAACACCTTCGTGCTGCTGCTGATGGCCGCCGTGATGATGGGCGCGCTGGCGCCGCGGCTGTCGGTGTCGATGCAGCGGCTCGCCGTCACCGCGTTCGTGTGCAACAGCGCCGGCTGGTGCGTGTGGCGCTACGCTCGGCACTACCAGAAGCGCTCGAGCCTCGCCGCGGGTTGAGTCGCGCCGCGCTCGCGCGTAGGGTGCGCGCATGCAATTGCTCACCGTCGCCCCCCGGTTCTGCGGGCCGCCTGGCTCGGCCAATGGCGGCTACGTGTCCGGGTTGTTCGCGCAGCACGCGCCGTACACCGTGCGCGTACGGCTGCATCGCCCACCACCGCTGGGCGCGCCGCTCGAGGTCGTGCATCGCGAGGACGGCGGGCTCGAGTTGCTGCACGACACGCACGTCGTGGCGAGCGCGGAACCGACGAGGTTCGAGCTGGCGGTGCCCGCGGCGCCGGATTACCTCGCCGCGCTCGAGGCCTCGCGCCACTACGCGGGATTCAGCGCGCATGCGTTCCCGAATTGCTTCGTCTGCGGCCCGGAGCGCGCGCGCGGCGACGGCCTGCGCATCTTCGCCGGTCCGCTGGCCGATAGCGCCGCCGAGGCAGCGGCCACGCCGCAGAGGGTGGCCGCGCCGTGGGTGCCGGATGTGGCGCTCGGGCTCGATGACCGCAAGGTGCGGCCTGAGTTCATGTGGGCCGCGCTCGATTGTCCCGGCTATTTCGCGGCGCGCAGCGATCGGGTGCCGATGCTGCTGGGGGAATTCACCGCGCACGTCGACCGGCGCGTGCACGTGGACGAGCCCTGCGTGATTGTCGGCTGGCGCATCGGCGTGGCGGGGCGCAAGTACGAGGTCGGCACGGCGCTGTTCGACGAAGACGGCGAGCTGTGCGCGAAGGCGCGCGCGCTGTGGATCGAGCCGAAGGCGGCGACTAGGGCCTGTTAATACTTGGAACGTCGATGCGTTGCTGCTCAAAATGCCTTCAGACAAGGCGCGAGGCGCGCTGCGTGGTCATTCCACGTAAGCGCCGAGCAACGCCGTATGAAGGCATTTTGAGCGCAACCCTCTGGGGCCGGCTCGAGATTGCACAGGGCGGCGTTGCTCCTCCCTCATGTACGTCAAGTACATAGCGGTCGTCGCGCCTTGCCCCGTGCAATCTCGAGCGCGGCCGCATCGACGTTCCAAGTGTTAACAGGCCCTAGCGTGGAATGACCGGCGCGCCGCGCTCCCGGTAGATCACGCCACCCTTCATGACGAATTCGACGCGCCCGAACTGCGAGGTGTCGACGCGCGGATCGGCCGCGGTCGCGACGATGTCGGCGTAGCGCCCGGGCTGGATCGAGCCGATGCGGTCGCTGGCGCCGATCAGGTCCGCGGCATTGCGGGTCGCGGCCGCGAGCGCATCATCCGGCGTCATGCCGTTGGCGATCAGCAGCCGGAATTCCATGCTGTGGTCGCCTTCGCCGATGTCCGATCCATACGCGATCTTCACGCCCGAGCGGATCGCGAGCGGCAGGTTGCGTTTCGGCAGCAGGTCGTTGGCGATCTCCTTTTCCGGCGTGCCGGGCGTGAGCAGCTCGGGGTGGTGCGTGGCGACTTCGTAGAACACGTCGTAGACGGTCAGCGTCGGCACGAGATAGGTGCCGTGCTCCTTCATCAGCGCGAAGGTCTGCGCGGTCGCGAACGAGCCGTGCTCGACCGAGTCGACGCCGGCGCGCACGGCATTCTCGATCGCCGCCGCCGGATAGATGTGCGCCGCCACTTTCATGCCGAGACCGTGCGCGGTCTCGACGACGGTGCGCATCTCGTCGTTGGTCATCAATTGCTGCCGCGGATCGTCGCCGGTCGAGGCGATGCCGCCCGAGGGCAGCATCTTGATCAGGTCGGCGCCGCGCCGTTTGTGCTCGCGCACGCGCAACCGCGCCTCATCGACGGTGTTGACGATGCCGTTGTCCCAGTTGCGGTTGGCCAGCGAGCGATCGAGCCCGGAGCGCGGATCGGCGTGCCCGCCGGTGGGCCCGAGCGGCTCGAGCGACACCCACATGCGCGGCCCCGGCACCTTGCCGTCGTTGATCGCATTGCGCAGCGCGACGGTGTCATCGCCGCCGCCGACGTCGCGCACGCTGGTGAAACCCTGCTGCAGCATCGCGGCCGCGAACACCGCGCCGTCGAAGGCACGGTCGAGTTCGGAGTGCGTCAGCCAGTCCTCGGTGGCGTTGGCGCGGCTGGGGAGCCTGGCGGCCACGTGCACGTGGCAATCGATGAACCCGGGCATGACGGTCGCTTTGGACAGGTCGATCACCTCGGCGCCGGCGGGCGTGACGAACCCCGGTTCGATCGAGGCGATGCGTCCGTCGTGGATCACGATCGACACATGCGTTCGCGCCTCGCTCGAGGTACCGTCGAGCAGCGTGCCGGCGTGGATGACCGAGTCGTGCGCTGCGGCCAGCGTCTGGGCTGCGAGCCCTGCGAGGGCCGCCAGCGCCGCGATTCGTGGCGCGTAAGTGCGTGTCGTTGCAACCATGTTCGCTCTCCTCCGAAGTTCAGTCGCGCAGCAGCAAGGCGATCGTGCCGGCGAATCCGCTGACTGCCAGCGTGGCGCCCGGCCACGCGGGCGCGATGCCCATTCCCAACCACAGGATGCCGCCGACCAGCAAGGCCGCGGCCGCCGTCTGGAGTTCGAGTCGCCGCGCGCGGCGGGCCGCTGCGGCCGCGGCGGCGGCCGCGCCGGCCTCGATGATCACCGAAGTACCCTCTGCCTCGTTGATCGTGGCCACGACCCCGGAGGCATCGAGATCCTGGCCGTCCGCCAGCGTCACGAAGACGTACACGCCGCCGTTCAGTCGCGGGTTGAGTGCCCGCAGCTGTTGCGCCGGATCTGAAACCACCGCCACGCTCAGCCCTTGGGCAACTTGCGGTAGACGCGCCACGCCCACACCGCCATGCCGCCCGCCGCTGCCGTCAGCATGATGAACGACGGCTGCTCGAACATGCCGGGCCCCTCGACGGCTGCGCGCCACACATGCGCGACGACGATCAACGCGAAGATCGATCCGGATACGGCAACGTAGCTCCTCATGGCGATTCTCCCGTGTGTGCGGATGTGGCTACGTCGACCGATCGTCCCTGTTTGACGCGCTGGATCAGCAGCGCCGCCTCGGCATCGTGCCGCGCCGCCACGTAGCCGTGCTCGCAGTTGGCGTGCGCAATTCCGCCGTAGCGCATGCCGAGATACTCGAAGGTGTCGACGAAGGTGTTGACGAACGAGGCCGGCGCTTGCTCGCAGATCGACGTGCAGGCGATGTACGCCTGCTTGCCGCGCAGGCGCCGGCCTTCCGGCAGCAGATCGGGCAGGTCGAGATAATCCGACAAGCGATCGAGGAACACTTTCATCGTCGAGGTCACCGTATACCAATATACCGGCGAGGCGAAGATCAGCTGGTCGTAGGCCAGCAAGCGCTGCATCAGCGGCTCGAACCCGTCGCCGCGATTGCGGTGCTCGTAATCGTAGGCTGACAGGTCCACGGTCGCGAAGTCGATGGTCTCGATCTGCAGTTCGCGCGCGATGTGATCGATGAGCTGGCCGGTATTGCCGTGCCGCCGGGCGCTGGAAAACACGGCGATCGCAGCGTGCCCGGATGCGGTGTTCCGCACTCCAGCCATCAGCCTTGCTTGCCCGCGCGCCCGACCAGCGCGGCCATTTCGCGCGAGGCCGCGTCCGGCAGCGCCGCCAGTGCGTCGATCACGCCGGCGCGCTCGGCCGGGCTGCGGTTCTGGCTGAGTTTCCATTTGCCCACGAGGCTCGTGACGCTGATTTCAAAGCCGACGATCGCGGCCAGCATCTGCTGGACGAACGCTTCCGGCGCATCGCCCACTTTCCACGGCGCGGCCTGGCCTCGTTCGTGACGATCGGTGAGCGTTGCGACGAGATTGCGCAACCAGTCCTCGTCGCGATGCCATGCGATGGCGCCACGCGCATGCACGACCGCATAGTTCCACGTCGGCACGACCCTGCCATGCTCGCGCTTCGACGGATACCAGTTCGGGGAAATGTACCGGCTCGGCCCCTGGAAGATCGCCAGCACTTCGGAGCCGGCGGGCACGTCCTGCCACATCGGGTTCGCGCGCGCGATATGTCCCTTGAGCACGCCGGCGCCCCCGCCGTCCTCCCGCAGCAGCGGAATGTGATTGGCCAGGATTCCTTTCGGCGTGGCGCCCACCACCGTGGCCAACGGATGCTGCTCGATGAATGCGTGCAGCACCTCGGCGCGGCTCTCATCGAAATGCGCTGGGTTGTACATCGAGATCAGCAATCGCGGCTCATGTGGGATCCTTGTCGAAGGCCACGATGCCCGCGGGCAACTGAACCCAGGGATGCCTGCGGCAATCGTACACCGACACTCGCGGCGCGGAGAAGCCGGCATCCGCGAATGCGCCCACGGCCACGCTGACTCGCCTGGAATCGCCCTCTTCGGTGTGGAAGACCGTACTGCCGCACACCGGGCAAAACCGGAAGCGGAAGCTCGCGCCCTGGTCACCGGTGCGCACGTACTCGGTGGCGACGCCCGTCATCGTGTACGGCGTGCGGAAGCTCGCGAGCGCCGCATAAACACTGCCGGTGCGTCGCTGGCAGGCATGGCAATGGCACACGCCCACGCCGCGCGGTTCGCCCTGCACTTCCAGCCGGAGTTGGCCGCAGCAGCAACTGGCAACGCGCGTCGACATGCCCACGACCGCGCCGCTACTTGCCCCGGTAGCGGATCACCATGTAGATCATCAGCAACATGCCGATCAGCACGGCAATCGAAGACGCCGCCAGGATCGGCTCGAGCGTCGGCGCCGGCACCATGTTGGCGAACAGCAGGAACAGGCCGCCGGTCATCGTGATGGCCGCGACCTGGTGCAGCACGAATTGCAGGTTGGCAATGCCGCGGCCCGGCGAAACCAGCCACGACTTGTGGATCGTGCCGTAGATGAACGACACGACGAAACC
>JAFEDW010000072.1 GCA_018241455.1 Pseudomonadota bacterium
CTGCACGTAGCGCAGCGTCACATCCTGCACTTCGCCCGACTTGCCCGCGATCTCGACCACATCGCCCTTGGTCACCTGGTTCTCGAGCAGCAGGAAGAAACCGGAGACGTAATCCTTCACCAGGCTCTGCGCGCCGAAGCCGACCGCGAGGCCGACGACGCCGGCCGCACCGAGGATCGGCGCCACCGAGATGCCGAGTTCGCTCAGGATCAGCATGCCGGCGATCAGCCAGATGATCACGTTCGCGAGGTGCCGCGTCACGCGCGCCAGCGTTTCGGCGCGGCGCGCGTCTTCACCGTCGGTGATGTGCGGCGCGATGCGGCTGCGGAAGGCACGCAACAGCCGCGCCGTCAGGCGCTGCGCCAGCCAGGCAAGCACCAGCGTGCCGGCAACGCGCGCCAGCATCACGGCCGATTCATCCCACAGGCGCGGGTTCAGCAGGTTGTCGAGGTGCAGGCTCATGCCGCGCACATGCTAAACGCGCGCCACGCGCTGGTCGATAGCGCCGAAGATCGTGGCGCCATCGCGATCGAACATCTCGATGCGTACGCGGTCGCCGAATTTAAGGAACGGCGTGCTCGCCTGCCCTGCGGCCAGCACTTCCAGCATGCGCTTCTCGGCCAGGCAGGACGAGCCCTTTGCGCGATCGAGGTTCGAGACCGTGCCCGATCCGACGATCGTGCCGGCGCGCAGGTTGCGGGTGCGCGCGCAGTGCGCCACCAGCGCCGGGAAGTCGAAGGTCATGTCGACGCCCGCCTCCGGCGCGCCGAGCAGTTGGCCATTCACGTGGCTGGTCAGCGGCAACAGCACCTTGCCACCGTCCCAGGCCGCGCCCAGCTCATCGGGCGTGACGGCCACCGGCGAGAAGCCGGTGGCGGGCTTCGACTGGTAGAAGCCGAATCCCTTCGCCAGTTCGGGCGCCGTGAGATTGCGCAGCGTCCAGTCGTTGACCAGCATCAGCAGGCGGATATCGCGTCGCGCCCGCACTTGTTCGGCGCCGGTCGCCATCGGCACATCGCCGGTGATGACCGCGACCTCGGCCTCGAGGTCGATGCCGAGCTCTTCCGACGGGAAGCGCGCTTCGTCCGTGGGCCCGAGGAAATCATCGCTCCCGCCCTGGTAGACCAGCGGATCGGTCCAAAATGAGAGCGGCATCTCCGCACCGCGCGCTTTCCGTACCAGCTCCACGTGGTTGACGTATGCGGAACCATCCGCCCATTGGTAGGCGCGCGGCAGCGGTGCAGCGACGCCGCCTGATCCGGCCGGAAACGCCTCACCGTGCTGGCCGCGGTCGAGCTGCTCCGCGACCGCCTCGAGCTGCGGCGCGAGCGACTCCCAGCGATCGAGCGCCTGCTGCAGCGTCGCGGCGATCTCGGGCACGGCCACGCAACGCGACAGGTCGCGGCTGACCACGACCAGGCGCCCATCGCGCCCGCTCTTCAGGCTGGCGAGTTTCACGCCTGCGCCCGACTCGCTATCGGCCGCCGCCGGCGCGCGGCACGCCGCCCTGCCAGGAATCGACGTAACCCGCCCACTCGACGCGCGTGGCGGCAGCGCCGATTTCCAGCGCGTCGCGACAGTCCACCATGACGGCATATTCATCGGTGGCCGGTTTCGACTGCACCAGCATGCGCTCGAGCGCCTTCGGATGCGGGCCGTGCGTGAAGCCGCAAGGATGGTAAGTGACCATGCCGGGATGGATGTTGTCGCGGCTGAAGAAATCGCCGGCGTGGTAGAAGATCACTTCATCGTAGTCGTCGTTATTGTGGAAGAACGGCACCTTGATCGCGCCCGGATCGGTCTCGAACGGGCGCGGCACGAAAGTACAGACGACGAAGCGGTTGGCGACGAATGTGCTGTGCACGGACGGCGGCAAATGATAGCGGTGGCTCATCACCGGGCGGAAATCGCGCACGTTGATGCGGCAGGCGGCGAGGTCGCCGTGCCAGCCGGTGGCATCGAGCGGGTTGAACGGGAAAGTCGCCGTCGACACCTGCCCACGGCTCTTGATGCGCACGCGCCATTCCTGCTCGCCCTGCTGCGCGCGAAAGGCCTCGTCCATGACCGGCACGTCGAGCATCGCGGCATCGAACAAGGCATGCGGACCGAGCAGGCCCTTCTCCGGCAGCATGAATGTGCTGTTGCTCGCCTCGATCATCAGTATCGATGTCGGCGCGCTGCACTCGAGCCGCCACATCGTGCCGCGCGGCAGCACGAGGTAATCGCCCGCCGTGAACGACAGATGGCCGAAATCGCAGTACAACTCGCCTGCGCCGCGGTGCACGAACAACAGCTGGTCGCCATCCGCATTGCGCGCCAGGTGGTCCATCGTGGGCGCCGGATCCCAGTAGCGCATCTGGCAGTGGGCATTCGACAGGATCACCGGCGCTTCCCACGCCGCGACCGGCGCCGCAGCGAGTTTCGTCAGGTCGAAGGCATGCGGCCGGAGCGGACCTTCGAAGCGGCTCCACGCGGTCGGCGGATGGCGATGGTAGAAGAAACTCGCCGGGCCGAAGAAGCCTTCCTTGCCCATCTCGCGCTCGTAGGTGCCGCGCGGCAGGTCGGCATGCGCCTGGCGGCTGGCATCGCCCTCGACCCTTGGAAACCGGATGAAATTCTTCATCGCCGCCTCGAGCTCCTTCAGACCCTTGCGCCGTGCGCGCTCAACGCTCCGCGTCCGGCTGGTTGGCGGGCGCGGCGCGCTGGAATGCGGCGTTAGCGTTGCACGCTTTCTCGATGCGGGCAATGCGTGGCCAGGTGGCCGTGTCGAGCCCGAAGCGCCGGGCGCTCGCGCATTGCGCCAGCAGGCAGACATCGGCCAAGGTCGGCTGCGCGCCATGGCAGTAGTCGCCGGCCGGATCGCCCTCGAGCATTTCCTCGAGCACCGCCATGCCGCGCGCCACCCAGTGCCGGCGCCAGCGCTCGACCGCAGCCTCGTCCTGGTGGAGCTGCTGCTGCAGGTAGCGCGTGACCGATGTGTTCTGCAGCGGCTGCACGTCGGCGACCATGAGTTGCGCCATGGCGCGCACGCGCGCCCGCGCGCCCGGCGTACGCGGCAGCAACGGCGGCTCGGGGTAAGTCTCCTCGAGCCACTCCATGATCGCCATCGACTGCGTCAGCACGCCATCGCTGGTCTCGAGCGCCGGCACGCGTGACTGCGGGTTCAATGCGCGATACGCCGCGCTGTACTGCTCCCCGCCGCCGGCGGCCAGGTGCACCGGCACGTACTCGTAGTCGAGGCCCTTGAGTTGCAGCGCGATGCGCACCCGGTGCGAAGCCGAGCTGCGCCAGTAGCTGTATAGCCGCAGCCGGCTCACACGACCCCGCGGCGGATCTGGTCGAGCTCGATCGATTCGAACAGCGCCTGGAAATTGCCCTCGCCGAACCCCTCGTTGCCGCGCCGCTGGATGATCTCGAAGAAGATCGGGCCTATTACGTTGGTGGTAAAGATCTGCAGCAGCACGCCATCCTTGGCGGATCCGTCGATCAGGATGCGGCGCTTCTGCAGCTCGGGCAGCGATTCCTGGTGGCCCACCACGCGCGCCGCGACGCCTTCGTAGTAAGTATCCGGAGTGTCCTGGAACACGATGCCATTGTCGCGCAGCCGGTCCACGGTGCGGTAGATGTCGGCGGTCGACAGCGCGATGTGCTGGATACCCTCGCCGCGGTACTCGCGCAGGTATTCCTCGATCTGCGACTTGTCGTCGCGCGATTCGTTGATCGGGATGCGGATCTTGCCGCAGGGGCTGGTCATGGCGCGCGAGAACAGGCCGGTCTTGCGGCCCTCGATGTCGAAGTAGCGGATCTCGCGGAAGTTGAACAGCCGCTCGTAGAATCCGGCCCAACGGTCCATGTTGCCGCGCTGCACGTTGTGCGTCAGGTGATCGATGAGCATCAGGCCCGGGCCGGCCGCGTCGGCCGGCGCGTTGGTCGGGCGGAAATCGATGTCGTAGATGCTGTCGGCGCCGTAGCGGTCGACCAGGTAGATCAGGCTCCCGCCGATGCCGCGGATCGACGGAATATTGAGCTCCATGGGCCCCGCGGTCGTCGGCCCCGGCTCGGCGCCGAGCTCGAGCGCCCGCTTGTAGGCCAGCGCCGCGTCGCGCACGCGAAAACCCATCGCGCAGATCGAACCGCCGTGGTCGCGCGCGAACGTTTGCGCAAAGCTGTTGGGCTCGGCGTTGATCAGGAAGTTGATGTCGCCCTGGGCGTGCAGTGTGACGTTCTTCGAGCGGTGCCGCGCGACGGCGCGGAAACCCATCTTCTCGAACAGCGCGCGCAATGCCTCGGGGTCGGGGGCGGTGTACTCGACGAACTCGAAGCCGTCGGTGCCCATCGGGTTGCCGGTGGTATTCATGGGATGGCCAGCGTAGTCGATCATTATTGCCAGCGCGGGCAATACTGTTGCATTCTGAACCGTGGGCACCTGCCCTGTCAGCAATTATAGTGCCGTCTGATGACCGACACCACCGCCAATGCCGGCTACGCGCTCGATGAGTTCGACCTGCGCATCCTGGCCGCCCTGCAGCAGGATGCCTCGCTCGACAACCAGCAGCTCGCGCGCCGCGTGCACCTCTCGCCGGCGCCCTGCCTGCGGCGGGTGCGCCGCCTCACGCAGGACGGCGTCATCCGCGCCACGGTCGCGCTGCTCGATGCCGGGCAACTCGGCCTCGGCGTCGAGGCTTTCGCCTTCGTCGCGCTCGAAAGCCAGCGCGCCGCGGCCGGCGCGCAGTTCGAGACGCTGTTGCGCCGCCGGCCCGAAGTGGTCGAGTGCGTTCGCCTGAGCGGCAGCTACGACTACCTGTTGCGCGTCGTGGTGGCCTCGCTCGACGCCTACTCGGCCTTCATCGACCGGCACCTGCTGCCGATTCCCGGCGTGCGCTCGGTCAACTCCAGTTTCAGCCTCGGTGTGCTCAAGCGCACCACCGCGCTGCCGCTGCCGGAAGCAAAGCGCAGCCCGCACGCGCGGCGCGGCGTCAGCCCGCGACCGTACCGCGAGTGATCACGCGATCCGTCGGCAACACGGTTTCCGGCGGAATGCCGGGCGTCGTGCCGATGCGGTCGTACAGCGGGCCGAAATCCGTGCCGTAGCTGGCCTCGAACAGCTGCTCGAAGCTGTCGATGACGAAATACATGCGCTGGTAGCTGTCGATGCGGTAGTCGGTGCGCATGACGCGCTCGATATCGAAGCCGACGCGGTTGGGTTCGGGGCTTTCGACCGAGTACACCGTCTCGCCCTTCGAAGACAGGATGCCGGCGCCGTAGGCGCGCAAGCCGGCCGGCGTGCGCAGCAGCCCGAACTCGACGCTGTACCAGTACACGCGCGCCAGCAGCGCCACCGCGCCGTGGGCCTGCGCCTTCTGGCCGGCCTCGCCGTAGGCCTGCATGAAGCGCGCGAACACCGGATTCGCCAGCAGCGGCACGTGCCCGAAGAAGTCGTGGAACAGGTCGGGTTCCGACAGGTAGTCGAGCTCGTGCGGCTTGCGGATCCACACCGACACCGGGAACGAGCGCGCCGCCAGGTGCGCGAAGAAATGCTCTTCCGGGATGAGCCCCGGCACCGCGACGATGCGCCAGCCGGTCAGCGGCCGCAGCCGATCGTTGACAGCGGCGAAGCGCGGAATGGCGCGCTCGTCGGCGCCGACCGCGCCGAGGCCCGCCACGACTTCCGGCGCGGCGTAGCGGTCGAGCAGCGCGCGCTGGCGGGTGTACAGCGTGCGCCAGATGGCGTGCTCGCCTTCGCTATAGTGATCCCAGCGCTGCTCGACGGTGTAGTCGGGCGCCGTGTGCTCGTAGGTGCCGCGCAACTCCAGTTGCCCGCGCGTCGGCGCCGAGGGTGGCTTGGTCATGGGCGCATGATACTCCGCGCCCGCACCGGCATGCCTCAGGCCTGGCGCAGATGCGCGTAGTGGCCGAAGTCCTGGCTGGTGAGCAGCTCGGCGAAGTCCGCGGCCATCATCGGCTTGCCGAACAGGTAGCCCTGCATTTCATCGCAACCGGCCTGGCGCAGGAAGTCGAGCTGCTCGGCCGTCTCGACACCTTCGGCCACCACGCGCAGGTTCAGCTTGTGGCCGAGCGCGATGATCGCCTGCACGATCACGGCATCGTCCGGGTCGGTGGCCAGGTCAATGACGAACGAGCGGTCGACCTTGAGCTGGTCGACTGGAAAGCGTTTCAGGTAACTCAGGCTCGAGTAGCCGGTGCCGAAGTCGTCGACCGCGATCTGCACGCCGAGCGCCTTGATGCGGCCGAGCATCTCGACGTATTTCTCGGCGCCGTGCATCGCCAGTCCCTCGGTCAGCTCGATCTGCAGGTAATGCGCATCGAGGCCGCTGACGCGCAGCGCCTCGGAGATGGTCTCGACGATATTGCCCTCGCGAAACTGGCGCGGCGAGACATTGACCGACACGACGATCGGCGGCAGGCCCGCCTCCTGCCAGGCACGCGCCTGCGCGCAGGCGGTCTGCAGCACCCAGCGGCCGATCGGCACGATCAGGCCGGTGTCCTCGGCAACCGAGATGAAGCGCGCCGGCGAGACCAGCCCGCGCTGCGGCACGCGCCAGCGCAGCAGCGCCTCGGCGCCCGCGACCCGGCCGGTATCCATGTCGATGCGCGGCTGGTAGTGCAGCAGGAACTGGTGGCGCGAGAGCGCGCCGCGCAGCCGATGCTCTATGTCGAGCCGTTCGACCAGCGCGTGGTTCAGTTCGGCGGTGAAGAACTGCACCGCGTTGCGCCCATTCTCCTTGGCCTTGTACATCGCGGCGTCGGCATTGCGCAGCAGCACGTCGGCGCTGTCGCCATCGCTCGGATAGACGGCCACGCCGATGCTGCTGGTGACGTGGAATTCGCGCCGGCCCGAGCGCCACGGCAACGCGATCGCGGCGTGGAGCCGTTGCACGACGCCAGCCAGGTCCGGCGGCCGGTAGCCCTGCAGCAGCAGCACGAACTCGTCGCCCCCCTGGCGCGCGACGGTGTCGCTGTCGCGCACGCAGGAGCGCAGGCGATCAGCCATGCTCTGCAGCAGGCCATCACCGAGCGCGTGCCCGTAGGTGTCGTTGATGAACTTGAACTGGTCGAGGTCGATGAACACCACCGCAATCTCGCCCGCGTGGTCGGCAGCGCGGCTGATCGCCTGGTGCAGCCGGCCGTTGAGCAGCGTGCGGTTGGCGAGGCCGGTGAGCGCGTCGTAGTTTGCCTGCCGCTCGATCTGCGCCTGGTACACGCGCCGGTCGGTGATGTCCTCGAGCGTGCCCTCGTAGCAGACCGATCCGTCGACGGAGCTGCGCCGCACGTGCGCGTTCTCCGACACCCAGATCACTTCGCCATTCTTGCGGAAGGCCTGGAATTCGAAGTTGCTGACCGAGCCCTCCGCCTCGATCTGCCGGCGATAGTCGGCGCGCCGTTCCGGTTCGACGTACAACTGATGCGGGATGTCGCGCAGCTCGGCGAGCAACTCCGCCGCCGAGTTGTAGCCGAACATGCGCGCCATGGCCGGATTGGCGACCAGCAGCCGGCCCTCGGGCGTCACCTGGAAGATGCCTTCGAGCGCATTTTCGAAGATGCTCTGGTAACGCTCGTTTGCTTCCTTGAGCTCCTGCTCGGCGCGCTTGCGGTCGGTGATGTCCTCGATGAATCCTTCCCACTTCCAGCTCGAGGTCGGCCGGTCGAACACGCGCACGGCGCGCTCCGACACCCAGCGCACCGAACCGTCGATGTGGCACAGCCGGTACTCGATCGAAATGCGCGCGCCCTCGCCCTTGCCGGTGGCGCCGGTTTCGGCGACGCGCCCACGGTCGTCCGGATGGATCAATTCGTTGTAGCTGATCACGCGGTTGCCGACCAGATCGGCGGGCGCGCGGCCGGTCAGCGCCTGGAAGCCGGCGCTGACGTATTCCATCGTCCACTGCTTGTCATCGCAGCAGCGATACACGAAGCCGACCAGGTGGCCGACGAGTGAATTGAGCAGCCGCGCCGCTTCGCCCGGCAACGCCTGTGCCGGCGCCGATTCCGGCTGGCTGGTCTGCGCGTTGCTGCGGTTCTGCTCCGCCGCCTCGTCCGCACGGTCTTCCATTGCGTTTCTTAAGCGGACGCACTGCAGGTCCGCGGCTGTGACACCTGCAATGCTTATCGCTCCCGGGCGGGGGTTCTTGAGGAAAAACGCGGGTTTGGACTCAGTGGGCAGCCAAAAGCAGACGCAGGTCCGGTTGCCGGCCGCCGCGCCCCGGGGGTGCTTCAGTCGTCGAACGTCGGCCGCAGCACGATCGTGTGCTCGCGATCGGGGCCGGTCGAGATTAAGTCAAGTGGCACGCCGACCAGCTGCTGCACGCGTTCCAGGTAATTGCGCGCGGCCTGCGGCAACCCGCCGTACTCGCGCACGCCGGCGGTCGATTCCTTCCAGCCCGGTAATTCCTCGTACACCGGTTCGACCTCCGCGAAGGCATCGGCGAACACCGGCGGCTCATCGCTCGACTGGCCGGCGATGAGATAGCCGGTGCAGATGCGGATCGTGTCGAGCCCGTCGAGCACATCGAGCTTGGTCATGCACAGCCCGGAGACGCTGGAGTTGACCACGGTACGCCGCAGCGCCACCGCATCGAACCAGCCGCAACGCCGCCGCCGCCCGGTCACCGAACCGAATTCGTGCCCGACGCGCGAGAAGTGGTCGCCGTATTCATCGAACAATTCGGTCGGGAACGGCCCGGCGCCGACGCGGGTCGCGTAGGCCTTCACGATGCCGAGCACATGGTCGAAATAGCGCG
>JAFEDW010000073.1 GCA_018241455.1 Pseudomonadota bacterium
CTGGTCGCGATCAGCGACCTGCACATCGCCAACGCGCCCGGCCAGGGTTATGCGCCCTACGACAGCGGCATGGCCGGCGATCAGTTCCTGAAGCGCGTCGACGGTTCGCCGTACGTCGGCCCGGTGTGGCCGGGCCCGGCGGTGTTTCCCGACTTCACGCGCGCGAGCACGCGCGAGTGGTGGGGCAAGCTGTTCCGCTCGCAGGTCGACGCCGGCATCGCCGGATTCTGGAACGACATGAACGAGCCGGCGATCTTCGATACGCCTGCCAAGACGATGCCGCTCGACACCGTGCACCGCATCGACGAGCCGGGTTTCGCGCCACGCACCGCAACGCACGCCGAGATCCACAACATCTACGGCATGGAGAATTCGCGCGCGACCTACGAGGGCGTGCGCAAGCTCGCGCCCGATGAGCGCTCCTACGTGATGACGCGCGCCAGTTTCGCCGGCGGCCAGCGCTACGCGGTCACGTGGACCGGCGACAACAGCTCGACGTGGAATCACCTGAAGCTGTCGGTGTCGATGCTGCTCAATCTCAGCATGAGCGGCTTTGCGTACAGCGGCGCCGATGTCGGCGGCTACATCGGCGCGCCGTCGCCGGAGTTGCTGACGCGCTGGATCGAGCTCGGCGCTTTCATTCCGGTATTCCGCGATCACTACGGCAAGGGCGATGTGCGCAAGGAGCCCTGGGTCGACGGGCCGCGGCACACGGCGATCCGCCGTCACTTCATCGAGGAGCGCTATCGCCTGCTGCCGTACCTCTACGCGCTCGCGGATGAGAACGCGCGCCACGGCGCGCCGCTGATGCGGCCGGTGTTCTACGATTACCCGGAAGCGCTCAACGCGCCCTGCGGCCAGGACACGACCTTCATGCTCGGTGCGCGCCTGTTGATCGCGCCGCCGCCGGTGCTCGAATCGCCGGCGAGCTACACCATCTGCCTGCCTGCCGGCCGCTGGTACGACTACTGGAGCGGCGCCGATGCCGCCACGCTCCCGCAGGCGCCGGGCCGCGCGGGCGAGGCCGGGAACACCGTGGCGCGCGCGGGCCTCGTGCTCGAGGCTACTCCGCGGCTCGAAACGGTGCCGGTGTTCGTGCGCGGTGGCACGATCCTGCCGCGCCAGCCGCTGGTGCAGAGCACCGCCGAGACGCCGCAAGGTCCGCTGTCGCTCGATGTCTATCCCGGCGATGACTGCAGCGGCGAGCTCTACGCCGACGACGGCCACAGCATGGCCTACACGCACGGTGGCTACCTGCGCCAGGCACTGCGCTGCGAGACGCACGCTGGCCGGGTCATGGTGGGGTTCGATGAACGCGCTGGCTCGTTCCAGCCGTGGTGGCAGCAGCTGCGCGTGACCGTGCATGGCTGGCAAGGCGCGGCGTCGGCGCGCATCGGCGATCGCGCGATCCCGGTCGTCGTCGACGCGCAGGCGCATACGGCGACTCTGCTGCTCGACGACCAACCGCACGCGGTGCAGCTGCAGTTGCGCCGCGTCGCCAAGGTCGCGAGCGCGACAAATTAGGTCGGCGCCAACCCGGCGTTCACGCATGCAACGGGGAAGAGTCACCGCACCGGGCCTGCTGCTCTCGCTGTGCATCGCCGCGGGGCTCATCTACCTGCGGCTGCACGGCGGTGGCGCGCAGCAGCGCGACGCCGGCGAAGCGAGCAGCGCTGGCAACACCGGCAACGCTGGCGGCGCGGCATCGGCGTACGCGATTCCATACGACTATTTCCTGTTGTCGTTGTCCTGGTCGCCCAGCTATTGCCTGACGCACGACGACGACCGCGCGCAATGCAGCCGGGGCTACGGGTTCGTGCTGCACGGGCTATGGCCGCAGGACATGGACGGTGGTTATCCGCAGCATTGCGCGAGCGATGCGCCGCTCACCGCCGCCGCAGAAGCGCGCGGTGCGGCGCTGTTTCCGAGCCCACGGCTCATGCAGCACGAATGGCGGCAGCACGGCACCTGCAGCGGCCTCGGTGCGCTCGACTATTTCGACGCAGCCGATCGCGCGCTCGCGGCCGTGAAGATTCCCGCCGCCTTCGAGGCGCCGCGCGCGAACCAGTCGATGGATGTGCGCGATATCATCGCCGCGTTCCGCGCAGCAAACCCAGCCATGCCGGACGGCGGCCTGGTCGTGGCCTGCAATCGCGACGAGCTGGCCGAAGTGCGCGTGTGCCTGAGCAGGACGCTCGAGCCGATCGCCTGCGGCCGCGGCTTGCGCAACAGTTGTCCCGACGTCGCGCTGCGCATTCCGGCAGCGCGCTGAAGCAGAGGCAACCCGCACCTTGTTCGACGCACTGCTGTTCCTGCTGGCCTTCGCGCTCGGTGCGGCGCTGTCGCGCACCAGCCTGTGCGCGGTCGCCGGCGTGCAGCAGGCGGTCGCCGCGCGCGATTACGCGGGGCTGCAGCGGCTCGCCCTGGCCGCGTGCGGTGCGGGCGTGGTCTTGCTGCTGCTCGCGGGCCTGCGGCCGGGCGAAGTGCTGTTGCCGGGCGCGGTGCCGTTCCACGCCGGCCTTATCATGGGTGGTGTGCTGCTGGGTGTCGGGGCGCTGCTGAACGGCGGCTGTTACCTCGGCAGCGTGCT
Source organism: Pseudomonadota bacterium (assembly GCA_018241455.1). GTDB lineage: Bacteria > Pseudomonadota > Gammaproteobacteria > Steroidobacterales > Steroidobacteraceae > FEN-1191. The sequence continues at coordinate 2,591 of JAFEDW010000073.1, forward strand.
GTACCTCGGATCCGGCAACCTGAATTTCCTGTTCACGCTCGCCGGCATCGGCGCCGGCGTGCGCATCACGGAATTGCTGCGGTGGTTTCCCGACAGCGCCGCCACGCTGCCGCACGCGGCGATGGGAACACTGTGGATGTTCGGCGCCAGCGGCTTCACGCTGGTGATCGCCGCGTTGCTGCTGCGGCGCGTGCGCAGCGTGGCGGCCTGGCTGGCGGTGGCCACCGGCGTGCTGGCCGGATTGGTGTACGCGCGGCGACCGGGATGGAGCTACGGTACCGTGCTGGAATCGCTCGCGCACGGGCGCCACGCGCTGATGGACTGGAGCGCGAACCTGTCGGCGCTGTTGCTGTTCGCCGGTGCGCTGGCCGGCGCCGCGCTGGCCGGACGATTCCATCTGCAGCGCCCGACGCTGCTGCGCGCGCTGCGTTGCGCGGCCGGCGGCCTCGTCATGGGATTCGGCGCGGCGCTGGTGCCGGGTGGCAACGACATGCTGCTGCTGTGGGCGATCCCGGGTCTCACTATATATGGTGTGTTGGCGTACCTTGTCATGCTCGCCGTCATTGCAGCGGGTTTCATGGCGGCGATGCGCACGCGCCGGGCACGCTAAACTAGCGGCATGCCATCCCCAGCAGCAAGGCCTGCCCATCGCATAGATGGACTGCGTCTCATAGGCCTGTTCAAGATCGCCAAGGCGCTGTTGCTGCTCGCGACGACCTACGGACTGTATCGCCTGCTCAACCCCACGCTGGTCGAGCACCTGCATGATTGGCTCAACACGCTGACCGACACCTTCGAGCGCCGGCTGCTGCAGCGGGCGCTCGACTGGATCGATGCGCTCGGTTCGGCGCGCGTCGGCAGCATCCTGCTGGTGACGGCGATCTACACCGGCGTGCTGCTGACCGAAGGCATCGGGCTGTGGCTGCGCAAGACCTGGGCGGAATGGCTGACGGTCATCGCCACCGCTTCGCTGATTCCGTTCGAACTGTGGCAGCTGTTCTTCGGACACCACCACAAGCCGCTGGCCGTGCTCGGCGCCACGGCGCTCAACCTGGTCATCGTGATCTACCTCGTGCGCCTGCTGCGCAAGGGCCGCCGCGCGCGGTCACGTTCCGCATGAATCCGCGCCTGCGCCGCATCGTGATCCTGCTGCTGGTGGCCGCGGCGCTGGTGTGGTCGCAAGTCGCGCATCGCGGCGGCAAGGGCGACGCCGAGCTCGCCGTGTCGGCGGTCGCGCCCGACGAGCTCCATATGGGGAGCCTCACGCTGGAACCTTGCGACATAGGCCGGCGCGGGAACGGGGCGCCGACGCTGCGCGCCTACTGCACCGGTTTCGACGTGCCGGAGAACCATGCGGCGCCGGATGGGCGGCACATCAAGCTGCGGGTCGCGATCGTTCGCGCGGAAGCCGCGCAGGCCGAACCCGACCTGGTGACCTTCCTCGACGGCGGTCCGGGCGGCGCGGCCACCGAGGATTATCCGTCGATCGCCGGCGCGTTCGAGCCGCTGCGCAAGCAGCGTGCCGTGCTGCTCGTCGATCAACGCGGCACCGGCGGATCCAACGCGCTCGCCTGCGATGACGAAAAGAAAGAGCAGGCCGATGCGCGGTCGAAGTCCGCCGGCGGCCCGCCGGGCACGGAGGCGTTGCGCGCCTGCCTGGCGCGATTGGCGCCGCATGCGGCGCCGCAGTACTACGCCACCACCGACGCGGTCGAGGACCTGGAGCTGGTGCGGCGCGCGCTCGGCGCCCCGCAGCTCGACCTGATCGGCGTGTCCTATGGCACGCGCATGGCGCAGCAGTACGCGCGCCGCTATCCGCGCGGCGTGCGCACGATCGTGCTCGACAGCGCGGTGCCGGACACGCTCGCGCTCGGCAGCGAGCATGCGCGCAATCTCGAGGACGTGCTCGTGGCCCTGTTCAAGCGCTGCGCCGCCGACCGCGGCTGCAGCATGCGCTACGGCGATCCGTACGCGACGCTGCAGCGCCTGCTGGAGCGGTTGCGCGCGCATCCGCAGCAGCTCACGCTGCGCGATCCGTTCACGTTCCGCGTGCAGCAGAAGACCATCGACGCCGGCGTGCTGACGCAGCTCGTGCGCCTGTACGCCTACAGCCCGTATACGGCAGCGCTGCTGCCCTACGTGCTGGCCGAGGCCGACGCCGGCCACTACGAGCCACTGCTCGGGCAGGCGCAGGTCGTCATCGGCGACGTCTCGGACAGCATGACCGGCGGCATGTCGCTGTCGGTGACTTGCGCCGAGGACGTCGATCGCCTGAAGCCCAATCCGGCTGACGCCCACACGGTCATGGGCAACGCCATCGTCGACTGGCTGCTGAAGGCCTGCCCGCAGTGGCCGCATGGCGAGCGGCCGGCGGGGTTCAACGATCCGCTGACCGGCGCGGTGCCGGTGCTGCTGCTGGCCGGCGAGCGCGATCCGGTGACGCCGCCGCGTTACGCCACGCAGATCGCGCGCACGCTGCCGCGATCGCGCGTGCTGCAGGTCAAGGCGCAGGGCCACGGGTTGCTGGCGGTCGGCTGCATGCCACGGCTCGTCGATGAGTTCCTGCGCAAGGCCGATGCGGCCTCGCTCGACGCCCGCTGCCTCGACCAGCTCGGCGACACCCCGTTCTTCATCGACGCCAACGGCAGCAACCCATGAACGGCAGCAAACTCACCCAGGGGCCCAGGCGGTGATCGAGGTCCAGGGCCTGCACAAGTCCTTCGGCGCCAAGCACGCGGTCGACAACGTGAGCTTCAGCGCGCGCGATGGCGAGATCACCGGCTTGCTGGGGCCGAACGGCGCCGGCAAGACCACGACGCTGCGCATGCTCTACACGCTGATGAAGCCCGACGCCGGCAGCGTGCGTGTCGACGGGCGCGACGCGGTGCTCGAGCCGCTGGCGGTGCGGCGCACGATCGGCGTGCTGCCGGATTCGCGCGGCATCTACAAGCGGCTCACCGCGCGCGAGAACATCGAATACTTCGCCGCGCTCCAGGGCATGGACGAAGCCGCGACGCGCAGTTCCTGCGATGCGCTGATCGCGACGCTCGGCATGCAGGACATCGCCGGCCGGCGCACCGAGGGCTTTTCACAGGGCGAGCGCGTCAAGACCGCGATCGCGCGCGCGCTGGTGCACGCGCCGCGCAACGTGCTGCTCGATGAGCCGACCAACGGGCTCGACGTCATGGCGACGCGAGCCTTACGAGACTTCCTGCGCTCGCTGAAGGCCGCCGGGCGTTGCGTGCTGCTGTCGACGCACCTGATGCAGGAAGTCGCGGCGCTGTGCGACCGCATCGTCATCATCGCGCACGGCCGCGTGGTCGCCGACGGCACGCCGGACGAGCTGCGCGCGCTGGCCGGCGAATCGCAGCTCGAGGAGGCTTTCGTCAAGCTCATCGGTGAGGCGCCATGAGCGCGGCCGGGGTCGTCTACTGGAAGGAAATGCGCGAATCGCTGCGCGACCGGCGCGTGCTGATGAACAGCCTGCTGCTCGGTCCGCTGCTCGGTCCGATCCTGTTCCTGGTCATGATGCGCCTGGTGGTCGGGCGCGAACTGGAAAAGGCCGAGCAGCCGCTGCCGGTGGTCGTCATCGGCGCCGAGCGCGCGCCGGAGCTGGTCGACGCGCTCAGGCAGATGGGCCTGGAGGTGAAGCCGCCGGTCGCCGATCCCGAGCTGGCGGTGCGCGAGCAGCGCATCGACCTGGCGCTGCGCGTGGCGGCCGATTTCGGCGCGGCCTGGCGCGAGGGCCGTCCCGCCGAGGTCGAGATCATCTACGACTCCTCGCGCCGCGAAGGCGGGAGCGACGTCGATCGGTTGCGCGGCATGCTCGAGGGCTACAGCCATCGCAACGGCGCGCTGCGGCTGCTGGCGCGCGGGCTCTCGCCCGGCGTCGCGACGCCGCTGGTGGTCGCGAACCGCGACACCGCGACGCCGCAGGCGCGCGGCGCGCTGCTGTTCGCGATGCTGCCGTACATGCTGGTGCTGACGATCTTCATCGGCGGCCTGTGGCTGGCGATCGACTCGACCGCCGGCGAACGCGAGCGCCAGTCGCTCGAACCGCTGCTCGCCAACCCGGTGCCGCGCGATCGCATCCTGCTCGGCAAGCTGATGGCCACGGCGAGTTTCAGCACCGCGAGCCTGACGCTGGGGCTCCTGGCCTTCCTCGTGGTTGGGCAGTTCATGCCCACCGAGCAACTGGGCATGAGCCTGGCGCTCGGGCCGCATTTCTTCGCGGTCGCGCTGCCGGTGCTGGTGCCGCTGGTGCTGCTGCTGTGCATCGGCCAGATCCTGATCGCCGCGTTCGCGCGCAGCGTGCGCGAGGCGCAGACCTACCTCGGCCTCGCGCAGCTCGTGCCGATCATCCCCTCGATCGTGCTCAGCATCCTGCCGGTCAAGGCCAAGCTGTGGATGTTCGCCGTGCCGCTGCTCGGCCAGCAGCTGTCGATCATGCGGCTGCTGCGCGCTGAACCGGTGCCGATGCTGGCGCTCGCCCTGAGTGCCGTCGTGACGCTGCTCGCGGCGCTGCTGGTGTTCCTCGTGACGCGGCGCGTCTACGAATCGGAACGGCTGGCGATCTCGACCTAGGGAGTGGCGCCCGGGCTGAGGGCCGCGCCCGCCGGCGCACAGCGGCAGGCCGGGCAGCCATGATCGAGCACGATGCGCCAATGGCCGTCGCGCTCGCGGCGCCACACGGAATTGAACGTGCCGACGCGCCGGCCGTCGGGCGCGAGCACCGGTCCGCTGCTGAGTGCCAGGCGGCCCGAGTCGAGCACGGCGATCGTATCCGGGGCCCATGAGAACGGCGCGGCGGCGCCATCGAAGAATCCACGCCAGCCCGCGACGATCGCGGCCGGGCCGCGCAGCACCGGATCCTGCACGAACACCGCGTCGGGCGCGAGGAAGCGCGTGAACGCCGCCAGGTCGCGGTCGGCCATGGATTTCGCGAACGCGGTCTCCGCGGCGCGCACCTGTTCGGCGAGCGTGGCCGTGGATTCGCGCGCACCGGCCTGCGTCGCCGGGAGCATTGGCAGCACGGCCATCATGGCCAGCAGCACGGTGTGTTTCATGGTGATCCCGCGAAATGGAGCTCGAGTTGAGCGACAATACCGCGCTGCAACCCACGACGCCAACCGCTTCGAGGTGGCCTTAAGGATGAAAGCGCTGGTTGCCGGGCTCATCGTGTTCCTCGGCACGCACTCGATCGCGATCGTCGCGCCGTACTGGCGCGACCGGTTTGTCGCGCGCATCGGCCCGGCCGCGTGGCGCGCAATGTATTCGCTGGTGTCGTTGCTGGGGCTGCTGCTGGTCATCCACGGCTTCGCCGCCGCGCGCGCCGCGCCGCTCATCTGGTACACGCCGGCCGCGTGGACGCACGGCGTCGTGCGCGTGCTGATGTTGCCGGTGTTCCCGCTGCTGCTGGCGGCCTATTTCCCCGGGCGCATCCAGGCCGCGGCGAAGCATCCGATGCTGGCGGCGGTCAAGCTATGGGCCTTCGCGCACCTGCTCGCGAACGGTACCGCGGCCGAGGTGCTGCTGTTCGGCGGTTTCCTCGCCTGGGCGGTCGTCGATCGCATCTCGCTGAAGCGCCGTCCGCCGCGCGCGACCTTAAGCCTGCCGGCATCGAAGTGGAACGACGCGATCGTCGTCGTCGTCGGCCTGGCGCTGTACGTGCTGGTCGTGGCCTGGGCGCACGAACGGCTGTTCGGCGTGTCGCCGCTCGCCTGAGCCTGAGCGCATGTGCGGACGATTCGTATCGCGCGAGCAGGCGGCCATCGAGCGCGAGTACAACATCCGCGTGTTGAATCCGTTCGAGCGCGTATACAACGCGGCGCCGTCGATGCTGCTGCCGGTGATCCGCCGCGCGGCAGGCAGTGATGCCGCCGGCGGCGAACGCGAGGCGCTGTCGATGCGCTGGGGATTGATCCCGGGCTGGTGGTCGCAACCGACGCTGCCGGCCTCGACGATCAACGCGCGCAGCGAAGAGGCGGCCGCGAAGCCGATGTGGCGCAGCGCCGTGCGGCACACGCGCTGCCTGGTGCCGGCGCTCGGTTGGTATGAATGGAAGTCCGGACCGGAAGGCAAGCAGCCGTTTTTCATCCATTCA
>JAFEDW010000074.1 GCA_018241455.1 Pseudomonadota bacterium
CGCAGTCCAAAACCGAAACGCAGCGCTCGCCGGCGCGTGCGGCGCTAGAGCGCGTTCAGCAACTCGAGCCCGATGACCTCGCGGCGCCAGCCGCGCAGCAACGCACCATCCTGATTGCCGCGCGCGAGCTGCTCCAGCTCACGCCGGGTTGCGAGTATCTCCGGCGCCAGGTTCAGCGCGGCGGCCACGCGCCGCGTGGTATCCGCCAGCCGCGCGACCTGCTCGAGCTGCTGCGGGTCCGGACGCCGGCGCTGCGGGAGCGGCGCCGCCGGCGTCGGCACCGCGGCGGCACTGATCAATTCGAGCAGTTGCGCGCCGCTATTGGCGCGGATCCCTTCCGGTAATTCGCGGATGCGCTCGAGCGCGGCGGCGCTGCGCGGCACCTGCAGCACGATGTCGCGCAGCGCGGCATCCGGCAGGATCCAGCCGCGCGGGCGGTCGGCGCTCATCGCGCGTAGTTCACGCCAGGCCGCCAGCTGTTGCGCGAGCCGTTGTCGGTCGGGATCGAGATCGGCGAAGGTCTTGATGCGCAGCCAGGCCTGCTCCGGGTCGATCGCAAACGACTCGCCACCGATGCCGGCCATTTCCTCGTCGAACCAGCTGCGCCGGCCGCGCTGTTCGAGCCGTTCGGACAAGCGTGCATGGAGCGGCGGCAGGTGACGCACATCGTCGAGCGCATAGTCGAGCTGCGCGGCGGACAATGGTCGGCGCGACCAGTCGGTGCGCGTCTGGCTCTTGTGCAGTTCGACGCCGAGGATTTCGCGCACCAGGTCGGCGTATCCCACCTGCGCCGGAAATCCGACCAGTGCGGCCGCGACCTGCGTATCGAACACGTTGCGCAGCGTTCCGGCGATCGGCTCGAGCACTTCCAGGTCCTGGCGCGCGGCATGCAGGATCTTGAGCGGAGCGGGCGCCGCGAACAGCGGGCGCAGGCTGTCGAGCGACGGCAGCGCCAGCGGATCGACGCAGACGGCGAGCCCGTCGGTGCCGAGCTGCAGCAGGCACAGCTGAGCATAGTAGGTGCGCTCGCGCATGAATTCGGTGTCCAGGCCCAGTACCGCATGGGCGGCGAACGCGGCCACGGCAGCCTCCAGGCCGGCGCGGTCGGAAATCGGTGCTGCTGGGATAGTGCTCTCCTGGAAAATGCCGGCGTCCGGTGCGCGCCGGGCGCGCGTGTACAATCGGCGCGATTATGCACGTCCACATCCTCGGCATCTGCGGAACCTTCATGGGCGGCGTCGCCGCGATCGCCCGCGGCGCGGGCCATCGGGTCAGCGGCTCCGACCGCAACGTGTATCCGCCGATGAGCACGCAGCTGGCGGCGCTCGGCATCGAACTCACGCAGGGCTACGCCGCGGAGCAACTCGAGCCGCGACCCGACGTCGTCGTCGTGGGCAATGTGTGCTCACGCGGCATGCCGGTGGTCGAGGCGCTGCTCGAGAGCGACATACCGTACCTGTCCGGGCCGGAATGGCTGGCGCGCGAAGTGCTCTCAAGCCGCTGGGTGCTGGCGGTCGCCGGCACGCACGGCAAGACCACGACCTCGGCGATGCTGGCCTGGATACTCGAGGATGCCGGCCTGTCGCCGGGTTTCCTGATCGGCGGCATCCCGGGCAACTTCGAGCTGAGCGCGCGGCTCGGGAAATTGCCGTTCTTCGTCATCGAGGCCGACGAATACGACACCGCCTTCTTCGACAAGCGCGCCAAGTTCGTGCATTACCGTCCGCGGACGCTGGTGCTGAACAACCTGGAATTCGACCACGCGGACATCTATCCGGACCTGGCCGCGATCGAGCGGCAGTTCAATCACCTGGTGCGCACCGTGCCCGGGAGCGGGCGCATCCTCGCCAACGGCGCCGACGCCAACCTGGCGCGAGTACTCGGCATGGGCTGCTGGAGTGAGGTCGAGTCATTTGCGCGCGATGGCGAGTCTGCGGCCGGCGCTCGCCCGTCGTGGTCCGCGCGCCTTGAACCCGGGAGCGATGGCTCGGCCTTCGAAGTGCGGCTCGACGGCCAACGATGCGGCGAAGTGCGCTGGCCGCTGATCGGCTTGCACAACGTCGACAATGCGCTGGCCGCGATCGGCGCGGCGCGCCATGCCGGCGTGCCGCCGGCGCGCGCCTGCCAGGCGCTGGCGCGTTTCGCCGGCGTGCGGCGCCGCATGGAGCTGCGCGGCCGGGCCGGCGGCGTGCACGTCTACGACGACTTCGCGCATCACCCGACCGCGATTGCCACGACGCTCGAGGGACTGCGCCGGCGCGTCGGGCGCGAGCGCATAGTCGCCGTGCTCGAGCCGCGCTCGAACACGATGCGCGCCGGCGTGCACACCGCTACGCTGGCCGCCTCGCTCGGCGGCGCCGACAGCGTTTGGCTGTACGCACCCGCCGACCTCGGCTGGGACGCGGCCGCGGCGCTCGCGCCGCTGGGAACGCGCGCGCACGTGGCCGGCGACCTCGACGCGCTGCTCGCCGGGTTGCAGCGCGAGCTGCGCTCCGGCGACCACGCGCTGTTGATGAGCAATGGCGGATTCGGCGGCCTGCACGAGCGGCTGCTCGCGGCCCTGCACGACGGCGCGGTGGCCCGCTGACGTCCGCCGCGCCACAGTGACCGAGCTGCCGCTGTTTCCGCTGCGCACGGTGCTGTTCCCGGGCGGCCTGCTGCCGTTGCGGATCTTCGAGACACGCTACGTCGACATGGTCGGCCGCTGCCTGCGCGAGTCGGGGGAGTTCGGCGTGCTGCTGATCACTGACGCGGGCGATTCCGAGGCAGGGCCAATCCGCGAACTGGCGCGGGTCGGCACCAGCGCGCGTATCGTCGACTTCCATGCGCTGCCGGACGGACTGCTCGGCCTGATGTGCCGCGGCGCGCGGCGTTTCCAGCTGCAATCGCGCCGCGTGCAACCGGATGGCCTGTACGTCGGCGAAGTGGAGTGGCTGCCTGAAGCGGCGCCGAGCGCGCTCGCGCCCGAGCATCGGCCGCTGACGCGGCTGCTGCGCCGCGTACTCGAGGAGCTGGGCGACACCGCGCGGCATCTCGATGCCGACTTCGACGACGCGGGCTGGGTGTCGAACCGGTTGGCCGAATTCCTGCCGCTCGAGCGCGGCGCGCAGCAGCAACTGCTGGAACTCGAGGATCCGCAACAACGCATGCGCGCGCTGGCGCCGTTGATCGAAGTACCAGCGGAGACGGGTGTTACGCGCGGGAGCCGGTGAGACGCCTAGGGCCTGTTTACACTTAGGACATCGATGCGGCCGTGCTCGCGATTGCACAGGGCAAGGCGCGACGAGCGATATGTACTTGATGTACTTGAGGGAGGAGCAACGCCGCCCTGTGCAATCCCGAGTCGGACCCGGAGGGTTGCGCTCAAAATGCCTTCATACGGCGTTGCTCGGCGCTTACGTGGAACAACCACGCCGCGCGCCTCGCGCCTTGTCTGAAGGCATTTTGAGCAGCAACGCATCGATGTCCTAAGTGTAAACAGGCCCTAGCCGCCGGCCGCGCGTTGCGCCGGGTCGGCGCCGGCCTGCAGTTCGACACGCAACACCTCGGTGTCGATCGTGCCGTCGCTGCGCAGCGTCATGCGCCGGTAGCCGGGCGGGCTCGGGTCGACGGCGAACTGGTCCGAGTGCGGCAGGAACTGCGCGCAGGTCGAGGGCACCGCGAGCAGGCGCACGCCCTTGCGCCGCGAATCGTATGACTGGTGCACGTGGCCCCAGGCGATGGCGCGCAACTGCGGATGGCGGTCGGTGACGGCGAAGAATTCATCGGCGTTCTGCAGCCCCACCGAGTCGAGCCAGCGGCTGGCCATGCGCACCGGATGGTGGTGCAGGCTCACCAGCACATGTCGATCGCCGGCGCCAGCCAAGGCCGCATCGAGCCGCGCCAGTTCCGCGGCGCTGAGGCGCCCGAGCGCCTGGCCCGGCACGCAGCTGTCGAGCAGGATGACGCGCCAGGCACCCAGGTCGTGGTGGCCGCCGATCACGAATGGCGCCGCCGCCAGTTCGTCCCGCATCGCAGCGACGTCGTCGTGGTTGCCCGGCAGGCACCACACCGGCTTGCCGAGATTCCCCAGCAGTTCGCGCACCGCCGCGTAGCCGGCCGCGTCGTCGTTGACCAGGTCGCCGGTCAGCAGCAGCGCGTCGGCATCCCAGTGGTGCGCGCGCGCATGGCGCAGCACGGCCTGCAACGAGGCGCGCGTGACCACGCCGCGCAGCGCGCGGTCGGCCCGCCCGAACAGGTGCGGGTCGGACAGCTGCAACAGGCGGATCTCGCTGCTCATGTCCCTCATGTTAGCGGCCGCGCCGCGCGTTCCGGGGGAACTGCTTCAAGTTCGCGGCGATCGCATATGGCTGGACTGACGACGCGCTCCACAGTTCCGCGCGTGTCTTTCCGATGATGTTAAACGGGCCGCGCAACGGCTGTCGCCGTTGCGCGGCACCCCGGCCGGTTCAATGCCGGATGGCGATGTGTCAATAACGATAGTGGTCGGATTTGTAAGGGCCCTGGCGGTCCACGCCGATGTAGCGCGCCTGCGCGTCCGTCAGCGTCGTGAGCTCCGCGTTCAGCTTGACGAGCTGCAGCCGCGCCACTTTTTCATCGAGATGCTTCGGCAGCACGTGCACGCCCACCGCGTACTGGCCGTGCCGGCTCCACAGCTCGATCTGCGCCAGCACCTGGTTGGCGAAGGAGCTGCTCATGACATAGCTCGGGTGGCCGGTGCCACAGCCGAGGTTCACGAGCCTGCCCTCCGCCAGCAGGATGATGCGCTTGCCGTCCGGGAACAGCACGTGATCGACCTGCGGCTTGATGTTCTCCCACTGGTATTGCTTCAGCGAGGCGCAGTCGATTTCGTTGTCGAAGTGCCCGATGTTGCAGACGATCGCGTTGTTCTTCATGCGCTTCATGTGCTCGTGCGTCAGCACGTGCAGGTTGCCGGTGGCGGTCACGAAGATGTCGGCCTTGTCGCAGGCGTAGTCCATCGTGACGACGCGGTAGCCTTCCATCGCGGCCTGCAGCGCGCAGATCGGGTCGATCTCGGTGACCCACACCTGCGCCGACAGCGCGCGCAGCGCCTGCGCCGAACCCTTGCCGACATCGCCGTAACCGGCGACGACCGCGACCTTGCCCGCGACCATGACGTCGGTGGCGCGCTTGATGCCGTCGACCAGCGATTCACGGCAGCCGTACAGGTTGTCGAACTTGCTCTTGGTCACCGAATCGTTGACGTTGATCGCCGGGAACGCGAGTTCGCCATCGCGTGCCATCTGGTAGAGGCGCTTGACGCCGGTCGTGGTTTCCTCGGAGACACCGCGGATCGCCTTGAGGCGCGCCGAATACCAGCGCGGATCGCGCTTCAGCGTGGCGGCGATCGAGGCGAACAGCGCCTGCTCTTCCTCGCTCCCCGGGTGATTGAGCAGGTTCGCATCACGTTCGGCCTTGGTGCCCAGGTGCAGCAGCAGCGTCGCATCGCCGCCATCGTCGAGGATCAGGTTGGCGTGTTGGCCGTTCGGCCACTCGAAGATGCGATGCGTGTACTCCCAGTACTGTTCGAGCGTCTCGCCCTTGTAGGCGAACACTGGCGTGCCGCGCTCGGCGATCGCCGCGGCTGCGTGGTCCTGCGTCGAGAAGATATTGCAGGAAGCCCAGCGCACCTCGGCGCCGAGCGCCTGCAGCGTTTCGATCAGCACCGCGGTCTGGATCGTCATGTGGAGCGAACCGCTGATGCGCGCGCCGCGCAGCGGCTGCAGCGGCGCGAATTCCTCGCGGATCGCCATCAGGCCGGGCATCTCGGTCTCGGCGATGGCGATTTCCTTGCGGCCCCAATCGGCCAGCGCCAGGTCGGCGACGCGAAAGTCGCGGGGTTCGGTGATGGGTTTGATGGCAGCAGTCATGTGCGCTCACTCCTTGATCGTTAAGTTCTAAGGTGGTGAGCGCCGTTGGCTCCGTAGCCACGATACGCCAAGCCTGGCAGGGAAGGACCCTGTCGCAACGCTCCTCGGCGCACCGCCGCGTATGCATGCACACGCGCCGTGCGTGAATTATAGCCTGATCGGGCGCAGCGGCCAAAAACAACGGCGCGGCGCGGCGCCCCGCGCCCGCGGTGCAGCGTCAGCGGCGCTTGCGGCCCGAACGCCGCGCCAGTCGCCGGCCCGAAGCGGCGAGCGCCTCGGCTCGATCGGTGCGCTCCCAGCTGAAATCCGCTTCCTTGCGGCCAAAGTGCCCGTAGGCGGCGGTCTGCCGGTAGATCGGCCGCGTCAGGTCGAGCATGACGCGCAGGCCGTAGGGCGTGAGGTCGAAGTGGCGCCGCACCAGTTCGGTGAGTTGTTCGCGGCCCAGCGCGCTGGTGCCGAACGAATCGACCATGATCGAGGTGGGCTCGGCCACGCCGATCGCATAGGACACCTGCACCTCGCAGCGCTCGGCCAGGCCCGCGGCCACCAGGTTCTTCGCGACGTAGCGCGCGGCGTACGCCGCCGAGCGGTCGACCTTCGACGGATCCTTGCCGGAAAACGCGCCGCCGCCGTGGCGCGCGAAACCGCCGTAGGTGTCGACGATGATCTTGCGGCCGGTGAGTCCGCAATCGCCCACCGGGCCGCCGACCACGAAGCGCCCGGTCGGATTGATGTGGTACTGCGTGCGCTTGTCGAGCCAGCGCTTCGGCAGCACCGGCTTGATGATCTCTTCCATGACCGCTTCGCGCAGCTTCTTCGTCGAGATCTCGGGGCTGTGCTGCGTCGAGAGCACCACCGCTTCGACGCCGACCGGCCGGTCGTGTTCGTAGCGCAGCGTGATCTGGCTCTTGGCATCGGGCCGCAGCCACTCGAGCTTGCCGCGCTTGCGCACCTCGGCCTGGCGCTTGACCAGCCGGTGCGCGAGCGTGATCGGCGCCGGCATCAGCACGTCCGTTTCATTGGTCGCGTAGCCGAACATCAGCCCCTGGTCGCCCGCGCCCTGCTTGCGCTTGCTCTTGCGGTCGACGCCCATCGCGATGTCGGGTGATTGCTTGCCGATGATGTTGATGACGCCGCAGCTCGCGCCATCGAAGCCCATGTCGGAGCTGTCATAGCCGATCTCGAGCACCGTGTCGCGCACCAGCTTTTCCAGGTCGATCCACGCCGAGGTCGTGACCTCGCCGGCGACGATGACGACGCCGGTCTTGACCAGCGTCTCGCAGGCGACGCGGCCGCCGGGATCGAGCGTGAGGATCGCATCCAGCACGGCATCGGAAATCTGGTCGGCGACCTTGTCCGGATGGCCCTCGGACACCGATTCCGAGGTGAACAGGAAGCTATTGGACATGCGGCATCCCAAAGGTTGGTGAACGGGCGGGCCGGCAGTATAACGCGTGGTTGCCCGGGGATTTCCGCTGATAGACAATGCGCGCCCCCGCAGCCCCGCGCCAGCCGCTCCACGAGACGCCCACATGCCCACGCGCCGCGAACTCGCCAATGTCATCCGCGTGCTGGCCATGGACGCGGTCCAGCAGGCGAACTCCGGCCATCCGGGCGCACCGATGGGCATGGCGGACATGGCCGAGGCGCTGTGGCGCGGCTCGCTCAAGCACAATCCGGCCAATCCGCGCTGGTGGAATCGCGATCGCTTCGTGCTCTCGAACGGGCACGCCTCGATGATGCTGTATTCGCTGCTGCACCTGACGGGCTATCCGGTCGCGATGGACGAACTGCGCAATTTCCGCCAGCTGGGCAGCCGCACGGCCGGCCATCCCGAACACGACCTGGCGATGGGCATCGAAACGACCACCGGTCCGCTCGGCCAGGGCTTCGCGAATGCCGTCGGCATGGCGCTCGCGGAGAAAGTGCTGGCCGCGCAGTTCAACCAGCCCGGCCTCGAGATCGTCGATCATCACACCTGGGTGTTCGTCGGCGATGGCTGCCTGATGGAAGGCATCTCGCACGAAGTGGCTTCGCTCGCCGGCACGCTGGCCTTAGGCAAGCTGATCGCGCTCTACGACGATAACGGCATTTCGATCGACGGCAAGGTGGCCGGCTGGTTCGCCGACGATACGGCGAAGCGATTCGAGGCCTACGGCTGGCAGGTGATCCGCGCTGTCGACGGCCAGGATGGCGAGGCCGTCGCCGCGGCGATTCGCACGGCGCAGGCCGACACCGCGCGTCCCTCGCTGATCTGCTGCCGCACGGTGATCGGCTACCCGGCGCCGACCCGCGGCGGTACCGCGAAGGCGCATGGCGAACCGCTCGGTGTCGACGAAGTCGCCGCGGTGCGGAAACTCCTCAACTGGACCGAGCCGCCCTTCGTCGTGCCGGCCGAGTTGCGTGCCGCCTGGGACTGCCAGGCCAAGGGTCGGGCGGCGGAACAGGCCTGGCAGGAGTTGTTCGCGCGTTATCGCGACCAGCATCCGCAGCTCGCCGCGGAGTTCGTGCGGCGCATGCAGGGCGAGTTGCCGGCGAATTGGCCGGCGCAGCGCGCGCAGCTGTTCGTGTCCGCCGCGGCGACCAGCGGCGCGCAGGCGACGCGCGTCTCCTCGCAGAACGCGCTGAACGCGATCGGCGATGGCCTGCCCGAGCTGCTCGGCGGTTCGGCCGACCTGACCGGTTCGAACAACACC
>JAFEDW010000075.1 GCA_018241455.1 Pseudomonadota bacterium
TGCTGGCCGCGGCCAGCATGCGCGAACGCGCCTCGATGTCGCGGCCGTTCTCGCAGGCGCGCGGCAGGTATTGCTGGATCAGCCGCATGCCCTCGAGCGCGATGCCGTCGGCCAGCGGATGGAAACCCGGCGCGCAGTAGGCCTCGAAGCAATGTACGAACGCGTCGATGCCAGTGGCCGCGGTGACGCCTGACGGCAAACCGACCGTGAGCTCGGGATCGCTGATCACGACGCCCGGCATCATCTTCGGATGGAAGATGATCTTCTTCTGGTGCGTGGCCTCGTTGATCACGACGCCCGCGCGCCCCACCTCGGAACCCGTGCCGGCCGTGGTCGGCACGGCGACCACCGGCGCGATGCCGCGCTCGTCGGCGCGCGTCCACCAGTCGCCGACGTCTTCGAAGTCCCACAGCGGGCGCGTCTGGCCCGACATGAACGCGATGACCTTGCCGGCATCGAGCGCCGAACCGCCGCCGAACGCGATCACGCCGTCATGGCCACCCGCGCGATAGGCGGCGAGGCCCGCCTCGATGTTTGCGGCCACGGGATTGCCGCGCACAGCAGCGAACAACGCAGTTCCGGGAACCAATGCAATCGCGGCGCGCACCATCGGCGCATCGCGCAGGCCCTCGTCGGTCACGAGCAGCGGGCGCTTGATGCCGAGCCGGGCGCAGGCCGCGCCCAGTTCCGCGATGCGGCCGGGACCTGCCCACACCGTGGTGGGATAATTCCAGTTCGCCTTGAGACTTACGCTCACGTCGTCACCCGCAGATGAAAGGACTTCGGCCGCGTCAGGTGCTCGAAGCCGATCACCGACAGCGTGCAGCCGCGGCCGGAATCCTTGACGCCCACCCACGCGAGCGCCGGATCGAGGTAGTCGCAGCGGTTCAGGAAGAAGGTGCCGGTCTGCAGCTGATCGCCGATCGCGAGCGCCGCGGCCTCGTCGCGCGACCACACGGCAGCGGTCAATCCGAACGCGCTGTCGTTCATCAGCGCCACGGCCTCGGCATCCGACGACACCTTCATGACGCCGGCCACCGGGCCGAAGATTTCCTCGCGCATCACCGTCGAGGTCGGCGGCGCATCGAGCAGCAGTTGCGGCGCCAGGTACGGCGTGCCGGGCTTGCTCAATGGAAAAGCGCGCTCGTCGATCACGCCGCGCGCGCCGGCGCGAATGGATTCCTGCACCTGCGCGCGGATCGCATCCGCCGCGCTGGCACGCACCACCGGCCCGAGCGTGGTCGTCGCATCGAGCGGATTGCCGAGCGCGTACTGGCGCACCAGTTCGGTCGCGCCCGCGGCAAACTGGTCATACAGTGATTCGTGCACGTAGATGCGCTGCATGCCGCAGCAGGACTGGCCGGAATTGAAATAGGCGCCATCGACGATGTTCTCGATCGCGTGCGCGAGGTTGGCGTCGTGGCGCACGTAGACCGGATCGCAGCCGCCGAGCTCGAGGCCGACGCCGATGAAACGCTCGGCCGCGACACGCTGCACCGCGTGGCCGCCGGCGACGGAACCGGTAAAGGCCACGAAGTCGACGCGCGGATCGCGGATCACCGCCTCGGTCGCCGCGTGCTCGAGATGCAGCACCTGGAACACGCCGGCCGGCAGTCCGGCGGTTTCGAAGCATTCGGCGTAGCGGTCGGCGCACAGCGGCGTCTGCGCCGAGTGCTTCAGCACCACGGCATTGCCGGCCAGCAGCGCGGGCACGACACTGTTGACGGCGATCAGGTACGGGTAATTCCACGCCGCCACCGTGAACACGACGCCGAGCGGCTCGCGCCGCAGGAACCGGTGGAAACCGGGCTTCGGCCCGACGTCGATATCCGCCAGCGCTGCAGCGGCGATGCTGGTCATGTAGCGCGCACGCTCGAGCATGCCGCGCACTTCGTTGGGCGCGTACCGGGCCGGGCGCCCCATCTGCCAGCTCAGCTCGGCGGCGATCTCCGCGGCGCCCGCCTCGAAGGCCGCGCAAAAGCGCTCGATGATCGCGGCGCGTTCGGTGACCGGCACGCTGCGCCACGAGCGCTGTGCCACTTGCGCGCGCTGCAGCGTGGCGTCGATTTCCGCCGGCGTGGCGGCACGGCGCTCGGCATACACGCGCCCGTCGACCGGGCTGATGGTTTTCAACATGCTGGTGGCCATCCGGCTGGTGTCGGTCTGCTAGATGATCTCGAAGTAGCGCGCCAGTTCCCAGTCGGTGACGTGGCGGCGGAATTCGCGCTCTTCCCACTCGCGGCTGGCGGCGAAGTGCTCGACGAACGGCGCGCCGAACAGTTCCTGCGCGGCCTTCGAACGCGCCAGCCGCTCGGCCGCTTCGCTCAACGTGCGCGGCAACTGCCGCTTCGCCGGGAGCTTCCGGTCATAGGCCGTGCCCGTCATCGGCTCGTCCGGTTCGATGCGCTGCTCGATGCCCCACAGTCCTGATCCGATCGCCACTGCGATCGCGAGGTAAGGATTGATGTCGGCCGCCGAGATGCGGTATTCGACGCGTTGGCTCTTTGGACCGCCCTGAATGACCCGCAACGCACAGGTGCGGTTTTCCACACCCCAGGTCGCCGAGGTCGGCGCCCAGAATCCCGGCACCAGGCGCGAGTAACTGTTGACGGTGGAGGCGACCATCGCCAGCAGTTCCGGCATCAACGCCTGCTGTCCGCCGACGAACCAGCGCATCTCGTCCGACATCGTGTGCGGCTTGTGCTCATCGTAGAACACCGGCGAGCCGTCCTTGCGGGTCATCGAGACATGCAGGTGGCCGCTCTGCCCGGGCATGAGCTGCGACCACTTCGCCATGAAGGTCGCCATCAGCCCGCGGCGCTGCGCCAGCACCTTGGTGAAAGTCTTGAACAACGCGGCGCGATCGGCCGCTTCCAGCGCTTCGGTATATTTGAGCGCCGCCTCGAGCACGCCCGGGCCGGTCTCGGTGTGCAGGCCCTCGATCGGCATGCGCATGTCGGCGGCGAGCTGCAGCAGCGCCTGGTACAGCTCGGCATGCACCGAGGCGCGCAGCATCGAGTAGCCGAAGTAGCCCGGCGTCATGTGCTGCATGTCGCGGTAAGCCTTGGCGCGCACGCTGTCGGGCGTTTCATTGAAGATGAAGAATTCGAACTCGGCTGCGGCCGAGACGTTGTAGCCGGCGGCTGCGGCGCGCTCGACCACGCGACGCAGCGTCGAGCGTGGGCACACAGGCTCGGCGCGGCCGGTGAACTCGCCGAGGAACAGCAGCATGTTGCCTTCGAGCGGCAGGCTGCGGCAGGTCTCGGGCAGCAGCCGCACCATCGCGTCGGGATAAGCGGTGTGCCAGCCGGTGAACCTGACGTTGTCGTAGACCGCGTCGTTCGAATCCCAGCCGAGCACGACGTCGCAGAAGGCGATGCCCTTGTCGAGCGCGGCGAAGAATTTCTCGCGGTTGATGTACTTGCCGCGCAGGATGCCGTCGTTGTCGAAGATGCCGATCTTGACGTGCTGCAGGCCGCGCGCCTCGACGATCGCGCGGGCGTGTGCGGCGGTACGGACCTCTTCCGGCGACATGGCGCGCTCTCCCCGTTTCTGCGCTGGGCTGAGTCGCTAGTTTAGCGCTTTTCGCCTGCGCCGCCCGCCGCTCAGGAACGCCATTCGGTCAGGCCCTCCAGCTCGCACAGGCGCTGCCAGCTGGCGCGCGCGCGCATGCGCTGCGCGAATGCCTTCAGCGCCGGCCATTCGAGCGCGGGTTTGGGCATGTTGCGCGACCAGCGCATGTACATGAGCAGCTGCAGGTCGGCCGACGACAGCTCGGCACCGAGGAGATACGGGCCGGCGGCGCGCAGATGGGCATCGACGTGATCCCACACCGCTTCGATGCGCGCGCGCAGCGCGCCGCGCACTGCGGCCGGGTGTTCGTCCGAGCCCAGGTCGCGCGGATAGAACCAGTTGCGATAGGTCGCGCCGAGCGCAAAGCTGCTGTACGCCAGCCACTGGTACCACTGGTTGCGCCGTGGCGTAGCCGGCGGCGGCGCGATCTTCGCCTCCGGATGCCGGTCGGCCAGCATCAGCAGCAGCGCCGCCACTTCACTGTAGGGCTTTCCGTCGATGATGAGCGTCGGCACCTTGCCGAGCGGATTGAGGCGCAGGTATTCAGGGCTGCGCTGCGCACCGCGGTCGAAGTCGACCAGCTCGAGCTGGTACGGCGCCCCGATCTCGAGCAGCGCCAGGTGCACGGCCATGCTGGCGGTGCCGGGGGAATAGTAGAGCGTGTACATGTCGGCGTACCTGCGCGGCAGCGGGGGGCCGGGGATTCTGGATGAACCCCGCGCGCTTGACTATCTGTGCATATTTATGCATACTGTATGCATGTTTATGCACAATGCGCCATGCTGAACGACCACCACCTGCAGGAGCGGCGCGCAGCGATCCTCGCGTTGCTCGGCCATGGCGTCGTGCGCCGGCAATCCGAGCTGACGCAGCTGCTGCGCAAGCGCGGCTTCGCGGTCACGCAGTCCTCGGTCAGCCGCGACCTGCGCGATCTCGGCGTGCTGAAGGCGAGCGGCCGCTACCTGGCGCCGCCGACCGAGACCGCGCACGCCCATGGCAGTTTCGGCGCGCTGGCACAGTTCGTGCGCTCGGCGCGGCCGGCCGGCGCCGCGCTGACCGTGCTGCGCACCAGCACCGGCGCCGCGCAGAGCGTCGCGGTGGCGCTCGACAAGGCGGCCTGGCCGGAAGTGGTCGGCACGATCTCCGGCGACGACACCATCTTCATCGCCACGCCCGACGGCCGGGCACAGCAACGCCTGCTCGCGCGCCTGCGCGAGCATTTCGGGGTCTGACACCATGACGACTGCTGCGACCGCGGGCGCCAAGCCCATCGTGCTGGCCTATTCCGGCGGCCTCGACACCTCGTTCCTGGTGCCGTGGATCGCGGAGCAATACCAGCGGCCGGTCATCACGGTGACCGTCGACACCGGCGGCATCGATGCCGCTGCGGCAGCCAGCCTGCGCGCGCGGGCGCTCGCGCTCGGCGCCGTCGAGCACCACCAGGTCGATGCGCGCGCCGGCTACTTCGAGCAGGTGCTGCGCTTCCTGATCATCGGCAACGTGCGCCGCGGCCAGCTCTATCCGCTGTGCGTCGGTGCCGAGCGCGTCATGCAGGCGCAGACGATCGCGCTGATGGCGCGCAAGCTCGGCACGAATTCGATCGCGCACGGCTGCACCGCGGCCGGCAATGACCAGGTGCGCTTCGAAGTGGCGCTGCGCACGCTGGCGCCCGAGCTCGAGATCATCGCGCCGGTCCGGGACCATGCCTTCAAGCGCAGCGACGAGCTGGAATACCTGCGTACCCGCTCGTTGCCGGTGCCGCCGCATGGCGCCGCGTATTCCACCAATCGCGGTCTGTGGGGTGTCACGATCGGCGGCACCGAAACGCTGACCTCGAAAGGCAGCA
The DNA here is from genome assembly GCA_018241455.1 of Pseudomonadota bacterium. Classification (GTDB taxonomy): domain Bacteria; phylum Pseudomonadota; class Gammaproteobacteria; order Steroidobacterales; family Steroidobacteraceae; genus FEN-1191. The sequence goes on from JAFEDW010000075.1 coordinate 5,420, forward strand.
TTCCCGAGAGTGCCTGGGTGCTGTCGAAAGACGCGTTCGATCGCCCCGCGCTGCCGCAGCATCACACGCTGCGCTTCGAGCAGGGGCGCCCGGCCGCGCTCGACGGCAAGGCCTTGAGCCCCGTGGAGCTGATCGAAAGGCTGGAGGCTCTGGCTGCGCCATTCGGCATCGGCCGCGGCATCCACCTCGGCGACACGATCATCGGCACCAAGGGACGCGTCGCCTTCGAAGCGCCGGCCGCCGAAGTGCTGCTGACCGCGCATCGCGAGCTCGAGAAGCTCGTGCTCACGCCGCGCCAGCAGCGCATCAAGGAAACGCTGGCGCTGGCGTATGGCGACTGGGTTCACGAGGGACAACTGCTCGACCCGGTGTGCCGGGACATCGAGGCGCTGTTCCTCTCTTCACAGCATCGCGTGAGCGGTGAAGTGCACCTGCTGTTCCGGCCGGGGAGCGTGTTCGTCGAGGGCGTCGAATCGCCCTACTCGCTGATGAGCGCCTCGAAAGGCGTGTACGGCGAAGCGGCCGGCGAGTGGACCAGCGCCGATGCGCTCGGCTTCTCGAAGATCGTCGCGCTGACCGGCATGTTCCACGCGCGGGCCGGCGAAATGGCCGCGCACGAGGCGCGGCAGCCGGGAGCACAACAGCCGTGAAGACCGTGGTCGTCGACAAGATCGCCTCGATCACGCAGGCCTGCGCGCTCGGCCACGAGCTGCGCATTGCCGACGAGATCCCGTCCGAGGAAGGCGTCGTCATCGTCGCCGAGATCCTCAACGACAAATCCACCTACAACACGCTCGAGCTCACCAGCGGCCGCATGGCGAAAGTCGCGCGCGGCGATGTCGTGGTTGGCGCGCTGGGTCCCCGCAAGGCGCTGTTCGGCTATTCGGGCCACGTGCCCGAATCGCTGAAACCGGGCGACGTGATCCAGATGCTGAACATCGGCGGCGTCATGGGCGTGTGCGACTCGGCGACGCCGGACAAGGGCAAGCCCTTCGACTGCCGCGTGCTCGGCGTCGTGCTGCAGTTCCCGTACCTCGGCGAGCGCATCGGCGTGCCGGCGCGCGTCGGCTTCCGCCGGCTCGACCATGGCGCCGCGCTCGACACGCGCGGCGTGCCAGTGGTAGCGCTGGCCGGCACCTGCATGGAGGCGGGCAAGACCGCGGCGGCGGCGGCGATCATCTCGCGCATGCGCCATCGCGGCCTCGTCGTCGATGCGTTCAAGGCGACCGGGGTTTCCCTGCGCCGCGACATCATGGCTTTCGAAGACGCGGGCGCGCGCAAGTCGATGCTGTTCACCGATCTCGGGGTCGTCACGACCTCGGCGCGCACCGGCCCGGCGTTGACGCGCACGATGCTGACCGAGCTCGCGGCCGGCAAGCCCGACGTCATCGTGTTCGAACTCGGTGACGGATTGCTCGGCACCTACGGGGTCGATGCGATCCTGAATGGCGAAGACATCCGCCGCGCGATCACCGGGCTCGTGCTGTCGGCCAATGACCCGGTCGCGGCCTGGGGCGGCGTGCAGTTGCTGCGCGATCGCTTCAAGGTCGAGCCGTGCATGGTCACCGGGCCATCCACCGACAACCAGGTGGGCATCGACATCATCGAGCAGCAACTCAAGGTGCCGGCCTGCAACGCGATCAGCCATCCGGCTGCGCTCGGTGATGCGGTGATCGCTGCCGTGGGCCTGGGCAAGCGGGCGGCCGCCGCGCGCGCGGCCGAGTGAGGCAATGGAGCGCGTTCCAGCCATCGTGCTCGGCGGCACCGGCTATGTGGCCGGCGAACTGCTGCGCCTGATCGCCGCACATCCACGGCTGCGGCTGGCGGGAGTCATGTCGGATGGGAGCCCCGGCGCGCCAATCGCGCAGGCGTTTCCGCACCTTGCACCGGTCTACGCGAACGAGGTGTTCCAGTCACAGGCGCAGATCGAAGCCTTGCTGCAGCGCGAACGCGCGCCGGCGATATTGTCGGCCGCGCCGCACGGTGTATCCGCCGCGTTGATCGATGCGCTGCTGGGCGTCGCCGAGCGCGCCGGCCACGCGCCGCGCGTCGTCGACATCTCGGCCGATTTTCGCTACGCGACAACGGCCGAATACGAGGCGGTCTACGGGCATCCGCACGGCGCGCCGGCGCGGCTGGCGCAATTCACCTGCGCGGTGCCCGAACACCTGCGCGAGTTGAAGACCCCGCACGTGGCGCATCCCGGCTGCTTTGCGACGACGATATTGCTGGCCACCGTGCCATTGCTGGCGCTCGATCTGATCGAGCCGCAATTGTTCGTCGCTGCAGTGACCGGCAGCACCGGCTCGGGGCGCAAGCCGGTCGAGGGCACGCATCATCCGTTGCGGCACGGCGACCTGTACGCCTACAACGCGCTGACGCACCGGCACACCGCCGAGATCACGGCCTGCGCGCGCGCCGCGAGCGGCGTCGCGGCGCATTTCGCGTTCGTGCCACATTCGGGCCCGTATGCGCGTGGCATCCACGCCACGGTCCAGGCGGTGCTCAAGCGACCGCTGGGCAGCGAGGCGCTGCGCGCACGGCTCGCAGACTTCTACCGGCATGCGCCGCTCGTGCACGTGGGCGACAAGCCGCCGCGCCTCAAGGACATCGTCGCCAGCGGCTATGCGCGGCTCGGCGCCGTGAGCGACGGGCGCACGGTCGCCGTGATGAGCGTGGCCGACAACCTGAACAAGGGCGCGGCCGGCGGCGCGATGCAGTGGCTGAACCGGCTGCTCGGCTTCGACGAAAGCCTCGGGCTCACGGCGCCTGCTGCCGGGTGGACCTGAAGCGATGAACGCCGCCGCTACGACAGCCGCAACCGCCGCAAGCACCGCGCAGCCCGCCGCGACGGGGCGCGCCGATCCGCTCGCGCCGGTGTTTGCGCAATACCCATTGCCGGTGACGCACGCCGAGGGCGTGTGGCTGCACACCGCCGACGGACGCCGCGTGCTCGACCTGTACGGCGGCCACGCTGTCGCGGCGCTGGGCTACGCGCATCCCGGCTGGACGCGCGCGCTGCACTCGCAGGCGCAGGCGCTGAATTTCCAGAGCAACGCGGTGCCGCTCGACGTGCGCACGCGCGCGGCCGCGCGCCTGCTCGAGTTTGCCGGCGGCGCCT
>JAFEDW010000076.1 GCA_018241455.1 Pseudomonadota bacterium
CGCATCCTGGCGCTCGACATGGGCGCGCTGATCGCCGGCGCGAAGTTCCGCGGTGAATTCGAGGAACGCCTTAAAGCAGTTCTTACGGACCTCGCCAAGCAGGAAGGCCAGGTGATCCTGTTCGTCGACGAGCTGCACACCGTGGTCGGCGCCGGCAAGGCCGAGGGCGCGATGGACGCCGGCAACATGCTCAAGCCCGCGCTGGCGCGCGGCGAGCTGCATTGCGTCGGCGCCACGACGCTCGATGAGTACCGCAAGTACATCGAGAAGGATGCCGCGCTCGAGCGCCGCTTCCAGAAGGTACTGGTCGACGAGCCGACGGTGGAAGACACGATCGCGATCCTGCGCGGCCTGCAGGAGCGCTACGAGGTGCACCATGGCGTCGACATCACCGACCCGGCGATCGTTGCCGCGGCGACGCTCTCGCATCGCTACATCGCCGACCGGCAGTTGCCCGACAAGGCGATCGACCTGATCGATGAGGCCGGTGCGCGCATCCGCATGGAGATCGACTCCAAGCCCGAGGCGCTCGACCGGCTCGACCGGCGCATCATCCAGCTCAAGATCGAGCAGATGGCGCTCAAGAAAGAGCAGGACGAAGCCACGAAGAAGCGCCTGGCGGCGCTCGAAGAGACGCTCAGCGGGCTCGAGAAGGAAGCCGCCGACCTCGAGGAGATCTGGAAGGCCGAGAAGGCCACGCTCCAGGGCGGCGCTGCGATCAAGGAAGAACTCGAGAAGGTGAAGCTCGAGATCGAGGCCGCGCGCCGCAAGGGCGACCTCGGCAAGGTGGCCGAACTGCAGTACGGCAAGATCCCTGCGCTGGAGAAGCGCCTCGCCGAAGCACAGGCCGCCGAGAGCAAGGACACGCAACTCGTGCGCAACAAGGTCACCGAGGAAGAGATCGCCGAGGTGGTCTCGAAGTGGACCGGCATCCCGGTGGCGAAGATGCTCGAGGGCGAGAAGGAAAAGCTGCTGCGCATGGAAGAGGCGCTGGCCAAGCGCGTCGTCGGCCAGGAAGAGGCGGTGCGCATCGTGTCGAATGCGATCCGCCGCTCGCGCGCGGGGCTCGCCGATCCGCGCCGGCCGAACGGCTCGTTCCTGTTCCTCGGCCCCACCGGCGTCGGCAAGACCGAGCTGTGCAAGGCGCTGGCCGAATTCCTCTTCGACACCGAAGAGGCGATGGTGCGCATCGACATGTCCGAGTTCATGGAGAAGCACTCGGTCGCGCGCCTGATCGGCGCGCCGCCCGGCTACGTCGGCTACGAAGAGGGCGGATATCTCACCGAAGCGGTGCGGCGCCGTCCGTACGCGGTGATCCTGCTCGATGAGGTCGAGAAGGCGCATCCTGACGTGTTCAACGTGCTGTTGCAGGTGCTCGACGACGGGCGCCTGACCGACGGCCAGGGCCGCACGGTCGATTTCCGCAACACGGTGGTCATCATGACCTCGAACCTCGGTTCGAACGTGATCCACGAATTCGCCGGCGAGGGCAACTACCAGCGCATGAAGACCGCGGTCATGGAAATCGTGCAGCAGAACTTCAAGCCGGAGTTCATCAACCGCATCGACGACATCGTCGTGTTCCATCCGCTGGGCACCGAGCAGATCCGCGCGATCGTCGAGATCCAGCTCGCGCTGCTGCGCCGCCGCCTGCTCGAGCGCGACATGGAGCTGACGCTCGATGACGCCGCGCGCGACTCGATTGCCGAGGCGGGGTTCGATCCGGTGTACGGCGCGCGGCCGCTCAAGCGCGCGATCCAGCAGCAGATCGAGAACCCGCTCGCACAGCGGATCCTGGCCGGTACCTTCATGCCGGGCGACCGCATCCGCGTCGGGGTGCAGAAAGGCACGTTGACCTTCGCCAAGTCGACCTGACGCGACTATCGGGTGTGATGTGCCTGAAGGGCCCGTGATCAAAGCCGGTTTGCCAAAGCGAGTTGCGGGGAGCGACGCAAACCGGCTTTGATCACGGCCCCATCTGCCGCGTCTCGCCCTATAATTGCGTTCGGCTTGGGGAGCGAACGACAACATGCCTTTCTACGAGTACGAGTGCCCGGCGTGCAAGTTCTACACCGAGGTGCTGCAGAAGATCAGCGACAAACCGCTGAGGAAATGCCCGTCCTGCGGCAAGACGGGATTCAAGCGGCTGGTATCGGCGCCGGTCTTCAGGCTCAAGGGCTCGGGCTGGTACGAGACCGACTTCAAGTCGGACAAGGAAGGGCAGCGCAATCTCGCCGGCGCCGAGCGTGAAGAAGCGCCGGCCGCCGATGCCAAGCCAAAGGCCGAAGACAAGGTGGCAGCCAAGCCTGGCGCCGAGGCCACCAGCACGAAATCCGAACCCGCGCCCAAGACCGACAAGCACAAACCCTCCGCTGCGCGCAGCGTGCCGGCCAAGCCCGGCCGCACGGGCGCAAAGCCGGCGGCGAAGCCCGCCGCGCGGCGCGGCGCAAAGCGCCCGGCCAGGTCCGCTTCGCGCGGGAGGGGGCGGCGGTGAATCGCGCCCGGGCGGTGAGTCGCGCGCGCATCATGCGCGGGCTGCGCCGTTACCTGATCAACGGATTGCTGATCTGGGTGCCGGTGCTGGTCACGGTGTTGGTGGTGCGCTTCATCCTGCAGCTGATGGATCAGACGCTGCTGGTGCTGCCGCGCGCGCTGCGTCCGGACGCACTGCTCGGGCTCCACGTGCCGGGCCTGGGCGCGGTGCTGGGCCTGCTGATCGTGCTGCTGACTGGCGTGCTGGTCACGAATTTCATCGGCCGCGCGCTGGTCGGCATCGGCGAGGAGCTGCTCGAACGCATCCCGTTCGTGCGCGCGCTGTACAGCGGCGTGAAGAGTTTCTCCGAGACCGTGTTGTCGAACTCGGGCAATTCATTCAAGAAAGTGCTGCTGGTGGAGTATCCGCGCGCCGGCGCCTGGAGCATCGGCTTCCAGACCACCGATCACCTGCCCGAGATCAACGCCAAGCTCGGTGAGCCGCAGGTTTGTGTATTCATTCCGACGACGCCGAATCCGACCTCGGGGTTCATCATCTTCGTGCCCGCCTCGAAGTGCATCGAGCTCGACATGCACGTCGATGCCGCGATGAAGATGATCGTGACGCTCGGCGTCGTCGGGCCGTCCGCCTACGCAGTCGCGGCCGCCGCGGCGCCGGGAGCGACGCGCGGATGAGCGCGCCGGCCCGCTGGCCCTCACCGCAGGCCGTGGCGGCGCTGCGCGAACGCGAGCAGCATACATTCGAGGGCGCGCATCCGCGCGCCGCGGCGCTGACGCAGCAGAGCGAGCAGCACTGGCAGGGCGGCGTGCCGTTCCACTGGATGCGCGACTGGCCGCTGCCGTTCCCGGTCTTCGTGCACGCTGCCGTCGGCGCGACGCTGCACGACGTCGACGGTTATTCCTACGATGATTTCTGCCTCGGCGACACCGGCGCGATGTTCGGCCACAGTCCGGCGCCGGTGGCCCGGGCGCTTGCGAAGCAGGCCACGCAGGGCCTGACGGCGATGCTGCCCGGCGAGCGCGTTGCCGCCATCGGCCAGTTGCTTGGCGAGCAGTTCGGGTTGCCGTGTTGGCAGATGACGCAGACTGCGACCGATGCCAATCGTTCGGTGCTGCGCCTGGCGCGTGCCGTCACTGCCCGCAGCGAGGTGCTGGTGTTCGACGGCTGCTACCACGGCACCGTCGATGAAACGCTGGTCTGCCTCGTGGACGGCAAGCCGCGCGCGCGCGCCGGATTGCGCGGGCCGCCCGCCGATGCGGCCGCCCACACGCGCATCGTTGAATTCAATGATGTGGCGGCACTGGCCGCCGCGCTCGCCGACCGCAAGGTCGCCGCGGTGCTGTGCGAACCGGCGCTGACCAACATGGGGATGGTGCTGCCGCAGCCGGGGTTCCACGCCGAGCTGCGCCGGTTGACGCGGGCGGCGGGCACGCTGCTCGTCATCGACGAGACGCACACGTTGTCGGCCGGCCGCGGCGGCTATACGCGGCAGCACAAGCTCGAACCCGACCTGCTGGTGTGCGGCAAGGCGATCGCCGGCGGCATGCCCTGCGCCGTGTATGGCATGACGGCCGAGATGCGCGCGCGCATCGAAACCATGCCGGCCAATGCCGAGCACGGCCACTCGGGGCTCGGCACAACGCTGTCGGCCAACCTGCTGGCGCTCGCTGCGATCGAGGCCTGCCTCGGCGAGGTGATGACCGACGCGGCCTTCGCGCACATGGAGGCGCAGGCGATCCGCCTCGAGCAGGGCCTGGCGGCGCTGCTCGCCAGGCGTGCGCTCCCCTGGCACGTGCAGCGTATCGGCGCGCGCGTCGAGCTGGGGTTCGGCGCGGCGCCGGCGCGCAACGGGCGCGAATCCGCGGCCGCCATGCAGCCCGAACTCGAGCGCCTGCTGCACCTGTACCTGCTCAACCGCGGCGTGCTGTTGACCCCGTTCCACAACATGATGCTGCTCTCGCCGCAGACCGCGCCCGCCGCGGTCGACCGGCTGCTCACGCATCTCGGCGCGGCGCTGGACGAACTGGCTCGCGAGGCGTAGCCGCCCCGCGCCACCGTCCGCGCACGGGACCGGCGTGGTGCGGATTTGCGCGTCACCACACATGCCCGTAACATCGCGGGCCTTTTCGGACAGGCGATCATGCGCAGCCACTATTGCGGACAAGTCAACGAAACCCTGACCGGCCAGCAGGTCGCGGTCGTCGGCTGGGTGCATCGGCGGCGCGACCACGGCGGCGTGATCTTCGTCGACCTGCGCGACCGCGAGGGTCTGGTGCAGATCGTCTGCAATCCGGATGCGCCCGAGGTGTTTGCCAACGCCGAGAAACTGCGCAATGAATTCGTCGTGCGCGTCACCGGCACGGTGCGCGAGCGTCCGGCCGGCACCATCAACGCCAACCTTGCCTCCGGCCGCGTCGAGATCGTCGCCGGCGCGGTCGAGATCCTCAATCGCGCCGATCCGCTGCCGTTCCAGCTCGACGAGCAAGTCAGCGAGGAAGTGCGGCTCCGGTACCGCTACATCGACCTGCGGCGCGATGTCATGGCCGCGCGGCTCCGCCAGCGCCATGCCATCACCCGTTCGATGCGCCGCTTCCTCGACGGCCACGGCTTCATCGACATCGAAACGCCGATGCTGACCAAGGCCACGCCCGAGGGCGCACGCGACTACCTGGTGCCGAGCCGCACGCATCCGGGCAAGTTCTTCGCGCTGCCGCAGTCGCCGCAGATCTTCAAGCAGCTGCTGATGATCAGCGGTTTCGAGCGCTACTACCAGATCGTCAAGTGTTTTCGCGACGAGGACCTGCGCGCCGATCGCCAGCCCGAGTTCACGCAGCTCGACATCGAGACCAGCTTCCTGTCGCAGGAGCAGATCATCACGCTGATCGAGGAGCTGGTGCGCACGATGTTCCGCGACGTGCTGCAGCAGGAGTTGCCCAAGCCGTTCCCGCGCATGAGCTACCACGATGCGATGCGCCGCTACGGTTCCGACAAACCCGACCTGCGCGTGCCGCTCGAGCTGGTCGATGTCGCCGACCTGGTCGCTGGTTGCGATTTCAAGGTGTTCTCGGGGCCAGCGAAGGATCCCGCCGGCCGCGTCGCGGCGCTGCGCGTGCCGGGCGGCGGCGCGATGCCCCGCTCGCAGATCGACGAGTACACCGCGTACGTTGCGCGCTACGGCGCGCGCGGCCTCGCGTACATCAAGGTCAACGAGCGCGCCAAGGGGCGCGATGGCCTGCAATCGCCGATCGTCAAGTTCCTCGACGAGGCGGCGGTCAAAGGCATCCTCGAGCGCACCGGTGCCGTCGATGGCGACCTGGTGTTCTTCGGTGCCGATCGCGCCAAGGTCGTCAACGACGCGCTCGGTGCGCTGCGGCTGAAGGTCGGCGAAGACCAGAAGCTCGTCACGCCGGGCTGGCGACCGCTGTGGGTGCTGGATTTCCCGATGTTCGAATACGACGAGGACGCGAAGCGCTGGGTGGCGATGCACCACCCGTTCACCTCGCCGCAGGATCCTGATGCCGCCGCGCTAAAGGCGAATCCCGGCGCGGCGCTGGCGCAGGCCTACGACATGGTGCTCAACGGCAGCGAACTCGGTGGCGGCTCGGTGCGTATCCATAGACAGGAACTGCAATCAGCCGTGTTTGAGCTCCTCGGCATAGGCGCAGACGAGGCGCGCTCGAAATTCGGCTTCCTGCTCGATGCGCTGCGCTTCGGCGCGCCGCCGCACGGTGGACTCGCCTTCGGGCTCGATCGCATCGCGATGCTGATGTCGGGCGCCGACAGCATCCGCGACGTCATCGCCTTCCCGAAGACGCAGACCGCGGCCTGCCCGCTGACCGACGCGCCGACCGAGGTGAGCGAGCAGCAGCTGCGCGAACTGCACATCCGCGTGCGCCAGCCTCCGCCCGCCTAGCGGCAGCGTACCGCCAGCCATGAACGCCGCCGTCGTCTACGTCCATGGTCTCTGGCTCTCCGGGCACGAAGCCTTCATGCTGCGGCGGCGCCTCGAGAAAGAGCGCGGCTACGAGTGGCACGCCTTCGGCTACGCCTCCACCCTCCAGACGATGGCGGAAATCGCCGACGCCTTGAGCCAGACCATCGGCGCAATCGCGGCGCCGACGGTGCACCTGGTCGGCCACAGCCTGGGGGGACTCGCGATCCTGCGCTGCCTCGAGCGCCATCCACAGCAACCGCCCGGACGCGTCGTGTTCCTCGGCACCCCCTGCCTCGCCAGCCGCTCGGCGAACGCGCTCGCGCGCTTCCGGTTCGGCCGCGCCATGCTGGGCCAGGCGGCGACCGAGGAACTGCTGTACGCGCACGAGCGTGCGTGGCGGCCGGGGCGCGAGCTCGGCATCATCGCCGGCAACCAGTCCTTCAGCCTCGGGCGCCTGGTCACGGATTTCGATGAGGCCAATGATGGCACGGTCGCGGTGTCGGAGACGCGGCTGCCGGGCGCGACCGCGCATATCGTGCTGCCCGTCAGCCACTCCGGCATGCTGCTGTCGGCACGCGTCGCGCACGAAGTGGGGCAGTTCCTCGAATTCGGGCGCTTCGGCGCCGCGCCGGCCGGCGACGCTCCGCCGCCCGGCTGACTGTTCAGTTTTCCTTAACTCCAGCTCAGCGCTTGCGTTTGCTGGTCACCACCGGCGCGCGCAGCATTTGCCTCATGGAATCCACGGCGGCCGCGGGTTGAAACCTTTCGGGCGCCGCGGGGTTTAAACGGCAACGGATCTCGAACCGAACTCAAGGAGCATCGTCATGAACACCCACAAGACCTTCAGCCTGCTGGCTGCCGTGCTGATTGTTGCCGGCCAGGCCGCACTGTTCGCCGCGGACACGCACGCGAGCGTGCCGGATGCGAACAGCGATACGTACCCCGCGCACGCGGTGTCGCTCACTGCCTCGACACTGCGCGCCGATCTGGCCCAGGGTGCGTAAGCACCCTGGGTTTTTTTGTTCAGGTTTGCTTGCGGCCTTTCAACTCGTACATCAGCGCCAGCGCCTGCCGCGGCGTGAGCGCATCGGGCTCGATCCGGGCCAGCTTCAATTCCAGCTCGCTCGGCAAGGGAGCCGTCGCGGGCATCGACAGCGGCAATTCCGCCTGGCCGTTTGAACCGCCGTGCAACGCGTGCCGCGCGCCGCCGTCGCGCGTGGCCTCGAGCTCGGCGAGATACTCGCCGGCGCGCGCAATGACGCTGCCCGGCACGCCGGCGAGCCGCGCGACCGCGAGGCCGTAGCTGCGGTTCGCCGGCCCTTCACGCACCGCGTGCAGGAACACCAGCGAGTCCCCGTGTTCGGTCGCATCGAGGTGCACGTTCGCGCAGGCCTCGAGTTCCGCGCCGAGCGCCGTCAGTTCGAAATAATGCGTGGCGAACAGCGTGAAGGCGCGCACTTCGGTGGCGAGGTGGCGCGCCACCGCCCACGCGAGCGACAGGCCATCGAAGGTGCTGGTGCCGCGGCCGATCTCGTCCATCAACACCAGGCTCTTTTCGGTCGCGTTGTGCAGGATGTTGGCGGTCTCGGACATCTCGACCATGAACGTCGATCGTCCACCCGCCAGGTCATCGCCGGCACCGATGCGCGTGAAGATGCGGTCGAGCGGGCCGATGCGCGCGCTCTGCGCCGGCACGTAGCTGCCGATGTGCGCCAGCACGGCGATCAGCGCGGTCTGGCGCATGTAGGTCGACTTGCCGCCCATGTTCGGGCCGGTGATCACCAGCATGCGCCGGCGCGCGTGCAATTCCAGGTCGTTCGGCACGAACGGCGCATCGCTGAAACGCTCGACGACCGGGTGGCGCGCGCCGACCAGACACAGGCAGGGTTCATCGACGAGCTCGGGCTCGTTCCAGCTTAAGGTAGCGGCGCGTTCGGCCAGCGCGGCGAGCGCATCGACTTCCGCCAGCGCCATCGCGGTGCCCTGCAGCGCGCCCAAGGCGTCGATAAGCTGCGTCAGCAGTGCGTCGAACAGTTCCTTCTCGCGCGCCAGCGC
>JAFEDW010000077.1 GCA_018241455.1 Pseudomonadota bacterium
GGCATCGCCGAGGATCGTGGCGCGCGCATCGAGACCGTTCACCTTCACGCCGAGCGACGGCGGCAGGCTCGCCTGCAGTTGCTGCAGCACCTCGCGCACCACCGGTTCAAGCGGCAAAGGCTGGTAGGTCAGGCTCCGATGCGGATCGAAGGTCAGCACGCGCCGCACCAGCAGCCGGGCGCGCTCGGTCGCCGCGAGCAGCCGCTCGAGATTGGAGCGCGCCGCTCCGTTCTCCAGCGACTGGCCGGCGAGTTCCGCGTAGCCGACGATCGCGGTGAGCACGTTGTTGAAATCGTGCGCCATCGACGCGGCCAGCAGGCCGACCGCATCGGCGCGCTGCGAGGCGGCCAGCTTGCGCTCGAGAGCCAGGCGCTCCAGCCCCAATCGATCGTGCCGCAGCAGCGCCGCTCGCAACCCGAGCATCAGCAGCGCCGCGAGCAGCACCAACGCCAGCGTGCGCGCCGCACTGCCGAAGAGTTGATCCTGCCAGGGTTTCAGCACCACCGACATCGGTCGGCTCACGGTGACGACGATCGGGTAACCCTCGATCTGCCGCACGACCGTCAGCCGGTCCTGCCCGCCCTCGCGCGCATAGTGCAGCAGTTCGCGCGCCGTGGTGGGCACGGCATAGGCCTGGCGCACGTAGTCGTTGTCGGGCAGCGACTGCGAACCGCCGGGATACTGCACCAGCGCGACGCCGTCGGTGCGCACCAGCTCGATGCTCGTGTCGGCGTTCACGTCGACCGCGGCGTAGAAATCGGCGAGGTAGTCGAATGCGATGCGCGCGACGACGACGCCGGCGAATTCGCCGTGCTCGTCTTCGTAGCGCTCGCTGAGCGCGAAGGTGCGCGTACGGTCGTTCCGGCCGGTGAACGGGCGGCTGATGTACAGTGCCTGGTTGCGCGCCTGCTGCGGCACCGTGAACGCCGGACGGTTGTGCATGTTGCGGTTGCCGACCGGCTCATCCTGTGTCGCTGCGAGCAGGCGGCCATCGGCGCCGGTGATGGCGGCGGAATGCACGAAATCGAGTCGCCCCACGTCGCGCCGCAGGCGCTCACGCAGCAATCGCTCGTCGGCGCGGCGTCCCTCGGGCGTGGCGCGCCAGGCCGCGAAATCGGACAGCACGACATCCGCTTCCTGGACCAGGCGCGCGGTCTGCTCGGCAATGGCGCGCGCGAGCGCGATCTGCACGCGCTCGTTGGCGTCGACCGTGGTGCGGTAGTCCCGCCAGCTCTCGTAGGCCTCGGCCCCGATGATCAGCGCGATCAGCGCGATGCCGGCGATCGTGATGCGCCGGCGCAGTGCATCGGATTCGCCGCGTAGCCGTGGCGCGGCGACTGGTTCGGCGGGTGCATGTGGGGGCGAGTCGGGCAAGGTGCTGCATCCTGGCGGCGCTGGCGTGCGGGCCGGTCACGCTCGTGCACAGCATCACCGCGCTGCGCTGCCGCGGTATGTCGGCGGCTGGCGGCCCGGGTTTCAGATGAAATCGCGCCGCCAGTCTATCGCAGTACGCTCACCTCCGCGGTGAAGCTGTAGCCGGCGCCGCGCTCGGTGGTCAGCAGCCGCGGATTGGATGGATTCGCCTCGATCTTGCGCCGCAGCCGCAGGATCGTGACATCGATCGAGCGGTCGTAGACCTCGAGGCTGTGCAGGCGCGATCGCTCGAGCAACTGGTCGCGGCTCAGGATGCGTTGCGGCGCCGACAGGAACGCGCACAGCAGGCTGAACTCACCATTGGTCAGCGGCACCTTGCGGCCATCGGGCGCGGTCAGCCGGTGCAGTCGCACGTTGAGCTCCCAACCCGCGAATCGATAGGCGCGCAATTCCTTCTCGATGCGCTCGACCGGATCCGCGGCCTGCGCGCGACGCAGCACCGCGCGGATCCGCGCCAGCAGCTCGCGCGGACTGAAGGGTTTGGTCACGTAGTCGTCGGCCGCCAGTTCGAGGCCCATGACGCGATCGGCTTCGTCGCTCTTGCCGCTGAGGATCAGGATCGGCACCCGCGAGGTCTCGCGCACGCGGCGCGCGAGGTCGAGGCCGTTCTCGCCCGGCAGCCGGAGGTCCAGCAGCAGCAGATCGACCGGCTCGCTTTCCAGTATCGCGAGCATTTCCGCGCCGGTAGCCACGGCGCTGACGCGCAGTTCCTGGCTGGACAGATAATCCTCCAGGACCCGGCGAATATCGGGGTCATCGTCCAGGGCCAGCACATGCGGGGTCGTAACGCTCATTGATGCCGTGAATTGTACGGGTTCCCGGCATTGCAGTTGAAACAATGGCTTTGTGGGCTGACATAGCGCCAGCATCGTTGTTTCACACAATGGAGGCCACGATCCGGAACCACCCGCAAGGAGCAAGAATCATGAAACGCGCATTTAAGGTCTGCGCCGCCTCGATGGCCACGCTCGCCGCGCTCGCGCTCGGCGCCACGCTGGACGCGGCCATGGCCGCGGACAGCGCCCGCACCGCCGCACCGCCGGCCGGACATCACTGGCACGGCGCCCGCGGTCATCGCGGCTACAAAGCCGGCCTGTTCGCGGTGCTGCACCAGCTGAACCTCGACGATGGACAGAAGCAGCGGTTGAAGTCGATCCTGGGCGCCTCGCGCGACCAATGGCAGGCGCAGGCGGGTTCGGCGCTAAACGACCTGCCAGCGCTCGGCAATCCGGGCGATCCCAACCACGCCGCCGCACTCGCAGCCGCGCAGCAGCGTGCTGCGCAGCGCGTGCAGCAGCGCGACAGCATCACGCAGCAGGTGTACGCAATGCTGACGCCGGCCCAGAAGGCGCAGCTGCCGGCCCTGCTGACACAGCTGCAAACCCAGATGGCCGCGCGGCGCAACGTACACGGCGCAAGTTGAAACACGGACACGGGCAGTGGCAGAGTGAGCGCACATGATGAGCGATGGTCCCGACTCCGCAAGTCCCGCGTGGCGGCGCAGGCCCGCGCGCCGCACGCTGGTCATCATCGCCATCGTGGCGCTCGTCGTCGTCGTCATTGCGCTGATCATCCGCCATGGTCGGGCACTGGACGCGGCGGCGCGATTCGGGCGCGGTGGCCCGATGGCGGTGGCGGTCGCAACGGCCACCACCGGCGACATCGACATCCGGTTGCCGGCGCTCGGCACGGTCACGCCGTTGGCCACCGTGACGGTGAAGACGCAGATCAGCGGCCAGCTGCAGCAGATCGCCTTCAAGGAAGGGCAGCTCGTCAAGCGCGGCGATTTCCTCGCGCAGATCGATCCGCGCCCCTACCAGGCCGCGCTCGAACAGGCGCAGGGCAACCTGCAGCGTGACCAGGCGCTGCTGGCGAACGCACGCGTCGACCTGAAGCGCTACCAGGACCTGGGCGCACAGGGGCAGATCGCCGAGCAGCAGATCGCGACGCAGAAGGCGCTGGTGTTGCAGCTCGAAGGCACGCTGGTGACCGACCAGGCACAAGTGCGCAACGCGCAGCTCAACCTGCAGTACACGCACATCGTCGCGCCGGTCGCCGGCCGCGTGGGCCTCAGGCAGGTCGACCAGGGCAACTATGTGACGCCGGGCGATGCGAACGGCATCGTCGTCGTCACGGAGCTGCAACCGGTGTCGGTGATCTTCCCGATGCCCGAAGACAAGCTGCCGGGCGTGCAGAAGCGCGTGCACGATGGCGCCGTGCTGCCAGTCGAAGCCTGGGACAAGGGCAACACCAGCAAGCTCGCCGACGGCACGCTCTCGAGCATGGACAACGTCATCGATCCGGCCACCGGCACGATCAAGATGCGCGCGCTGTTCGCCAATGAAGACGGCGCGCTGTTCGCCAACCAGTTCGTCAACATCCAGCTGCTGCAGGACGTGCTGAAGGACCAGGTGATCATTCCGATCGCGGCCGTGCAGCACGGCGCGCCGGGCGGCACCAACAGCACCTTCGTGTACCTGGTCGGCGCCGACAGCACGGTGGCCGTGCATCCGATCGTGCTGGGCGCAGCCGATGGTGAGCGCGTCGCCGTGGCCAGCGGGCTCAAGGCCGGCGACGTCGTCGTGACCGAAGGCGGCGACCGGCTGCGTGACGGTGCCACGGTGATGCTGCCGCAGGACACGCCGGCGCCGGCGGCTGGCGCCGGCGCCGGCGGGCAGCCTGGCGGCGCCACGAACGGCAAGCATCGGCGCGGCATGGGCAAACACAACTGGGGTGGCAAACCGCCGAGCGGCGCTCCGGCCTCGTCCTGAGCTCGCGATGAATCCGTCGCGCATCTTCATCCTGCGACCGGTGGCGACCGCGCTGCTGATGATCGCGATCCTGCTGGTCGGCATCGTGGCCTACCTGCAGCTGCCGCTGTCAGCGCTGCCGGAAGTCGCCTACCCGACCATCCAGGTGCAGACTTTCTACCCGGGCGCGAGCCCCGAAGTGATCACCTCGGCGATCACCGCGCCGCTGGAAAAGCAGTTCGGGCAGATGCCCGGGCTCGAGCAGATGTCGTCGACCAGCTCGGCCGGCGCCTCGGTGATCACGCTGCAGTTCGACCTGAGCCTCGCGATCGACATCGCCGAACAGCAGGTGCAGGCGGCGATCAGCGCCGCGCAGAGCCTGGTGCCGCAGGACCTGCCTGCCCCGCCCATCTATGCGAAGGTGAACCCGGCCGACGCTCCGGTGCTGACGCTCGGCCTGACCTCGAAGGTCATGCCACTGACGCAGGTGCAGGACATGGCCGACACGCGCATCGCGCAGAAGATCTCGCAGCTGCGTGGCGTCGGCGTCGTCAGCATCAGCGGCGGCCAGCGCCCGGCGGTGCGCGTACTGGTCAATCCGCAGGCGCTCGCGGCGTACCAGCTCAACCTCGACGATCTGCGCACGACGATCTCGGTCGCCAACCAGAACGGACCGAAGGGCACCTTCGATGGACCGACGCGCGCCTACACGATCAACGCCAACGATCAGCTCAAGAGCGCCGCCGAGTACGGCCAGATCGTCGTCGCCTACCGCAACGGCGCGGCGGTGCGCCTCAGCGACGTGGCGAAGCTGGTCGCCGGCGCCGAGAACACCAAGCTTGGCGGCTGGATGAACGACACGCCGGCGCTGCTCATCAACGTGCAACGCCAGCCGAATGCCAACGTCGTCGATGTCGTCAACAGCATCAAGAAGCTGCTGCCGAGCCTGCAGGCCACGCTGCCCGCGGGCGTCGAACTTGCGGTGCTGACCGACCGTACGACGACGATCCGCGCCTCGATCCGCGACGTGCAGTTCGAGCTCGCGCTGGCGGTGGCGCTCGTCGTGATGGTCATATTCCTCTTCCTGCGCAACATCCCCGCCACGGTGATTCCCGCGCTGTCGGTACCGCTGTCGCTGATCGGCACGTTCGCGGTGATGTACCTGGCGCATTTCAGCCTCAACAACCTGTCGCTGATGGCGCTCACGATCGCCACCGGCTTCGTCGTCGACGACGCGATCGTCATGATCGAGAACATCGCCCGCTTCCTCGAGCAGGGCAACAAGCCGCTCGACGCCGCGCTGAAGGGCTCGAGGCAGATCGGCTTCACGATCATCTCGCTGACCGTATCGCTGGTCGCGGTGCTGATCCCGCTGCTGTTCATGCAGGACGTCGTCGGCCGCCTGTTCCGTGAGTTCGCCTCGACGCTGGCCGTGACGATCCTGATTTCCGCCGTGGTTTCGCTGACGCTGGTGCCGATGATGTGCGCGCGCATCCTGCGTCCCCACGCGGCCGGCGCGAGCGAAGTGCACGGCGTCGAGACCGGCCGCTGGTATGCGGCACTGGTCGAGTGGTATGGGCAGCGCCTGCGCTGGGTGCTCGACCACCAACCGCTGACACTCGGCGTCGCGCTCGGCACGCTGGCGCTGACCGCACTGCTGTACGTCGTCATGCCGAAAGGGTTTTTCCCGACGCAGGACACCGGCGTGCTGCAGGGCGTATCGGAGGCCACGCAATCCGTGTCATACGCCGCGATGGCCGATCGCCAGCAGGCGCTGGGCAAGGCGATCCTGAAGGACCCGGATGTCGAGAGCCTGTCTTCATTCATCGGTGTCGATGGCAGCAATGTCACGCTGAACAGCGGCCGGTTCCTGATCAACCTCAAGCCGCGCGGCGAGCGCTCCGGCACCGCGGATGAGATCGCGCGCCGCATCCGCAACGAGACCGCGCTCGTGCCGGGCATCACGCTCTACCTGCAGCCGGTGCAGGACCTGACCCTGGACGCGACCGTCAGCCGCACGCAATACCAGTTCACGCTGCAGGCCGCCGACACGACGTTGCTCTCCGACTGGACGCCGCGGCTGGTCAATGCGCTGCGCGATCGCAGCGAATTCACCGATGTGACCAGCAACCTCGCGGACAACGGCCTGGCCGCCTCGATCGTGATCGACCGCGACAGCGCGGCGCGCTTCGGCATCAGCGTCGGCACGGTCGACAACGCGCTCTACGACGCGTTCGGACAGCGCATCGTGTCGACGATCTTCACGCAGTCGAACCAGTACCGCGTCATCATCGAGGCCGACCCTGCGCTGCAGGGATCGCTCCAGTCGCTCGCCTCGATCTACGTGCCCTCGGCCGGCGGCGGCCAGGTGCCGCTGACCGCGATCGCCGCGGTGCGCGAGGAAACACGCCCACTGCTGATCAACCACCAGGCGCAATTCCCGGCGAGCACGGTGTCATTCAACCTGGCCCCGGGCGTATCGCTCGGCGCCGGCGTCGATGCCGTCAACGAGACCGAGCAGTCGCTCGGCCTGCCCGCGGGCATCAGCACGACCTTCCAGGGCGCGGCGCTCGCGTTCCGCAAGAACCTCGGCAACGAGCTGTGGCTGCTGCTGGCGGCGGTAGTCGTCATGTACATCGTGCTCGGCGTGCTGTACGAGAGCTACATCCATCCCATTACGATACTCTCGACGCTTCCCTCGGCGGGGATCGGAGCGCTCCTCGCCTTGATGCTGTTCGGCGAAGACCTGACGATCATCGCGCTGATCGGCATCATCCTGCTGATCGGCATCGTCAAGAAGAACGCGATCCTGATGATCGACTTCGCGATCCATGCCGAGCGCAATGAAGGCAAGACGCCGCGCGAGGCGATCTACCAGGCCTGCCTGCTGCGTTTCCGCCCGATCCTGATGACCACCGTCGCGGCGATGTTCGGCGCCATCCCACTGATGCTCGGCACCGGCACCGGCTCGGAGTTGCGCAATCCGCTCGGCGTCAGCATCGTCGGCGGCCTCGCGGTCAGCCAGGTGCTGACGCTGTTCACGACGCCGGTGATCTACCTGTATTTCGACCGGCTCGGCACCCGCATCCGCAATCGCCGCGGCAGCGGCGGCGCGGCGGCATGAACCTGTCGGCGCCGTTCATCGCCCGTCCGGTGGCGACGACGCTGCTGACCCTCGGCGTGGCCTTGAGCGGTGCAATGGCCTTCAAGCTGCTGCCGGTCGCTTCGCTCCCGAAGATCGATGCGCCGGCCATCTTCGTGTCGGCTTCGATCCCGGGTGCGAGCCCCGAGGTCATGGCGAGCAGCGTCGCGACGCCGCTGGAGCGCCACCTCGGCGCGATCGCCGACGTCGACGACATGACCTCGAACAGCAGCGTCGGCAACACCAACATCCAGCTCACCTTCGGACTCGACCGCGACATCGACGGCGCGGCGCGCGACGTGCAGGCCGCCATCGTCGCCGCGCATGCCGACCTGCCCTCGGCGCTGACGCGCAATCCCACTTACCGCAAGCTCAACAGCGCGAATTTCCCGGTCATGCAGCTCGCAATGACTTCGGACGTGCTGACGCAGGGGCAGATCTTCGACGCCGCCGATGCCGTGATCTCGCAGCGGCTGTCGCAGCTCAAGGGCGTCGCCAACGTCAACGTGGCCGGCAGCGCGCTGCCGGCGGTGCGTGTCGAGCTGAATCCGCTGGCGTTGTCGAAGTACGGCATCGGCCTGCAGGACATCCGCGCCGCGATCTCGAACGCCAACGCCAACGCGCCGAAGGGCGCGATCGAATCGGCCACGCTCCACTACCAGATCTACACCAATGACAACGCGCGCAGCGCGGCGGAATACCGCTCGCTGATCGTCGCGAACCGCAACGGCGCCACGGTGCGCCTCGGCGACGTCGCGCAGGTCACCGACATCGACGACGGCGCCACCGAGAACATCCGCACTTATGGCCTGTACAACGGCACGCCCGCGGTGCAGGTGCAGGTCTACCGGCAACCCGATGCAAACGTCATCGAGGTAGTCGATTCGGTCAAGGCGGCGCTGCCGCAATTGAAGCAGGAGATCGACCCGAAGATCGACCTGGCGGTCACCAACGACCGGTCGGTGACGATCCGCGCCTCGCTCCGCCAGGTGGAACGCACGCTGGCGCTGGCCGTGTTCATGGTGATCCTGGTGGTCTACGTATTCCTGCGCAGCGCGCGCGCCGCCCTGATTCCGGCCGTGGTCGTGCCGGTGTCGCTGGTCGGCACCTTCGGGGCGATGTACCTGCTCGGCTACAGCCT
>JAFEDW010000078.1 GCA_018241455.1 Pseudomonadota bacterium
GCGCGCAGCGCCAGCGCCAGGCCGCTCAGCACGGCGGTCAGCCACCAACGCAGGGAAGTTCTGGTAATCATGGAAGCTCGAGTCTAGCAGAGCGGAGGCGCGGGCGCCGCACCCCGGTTCCAGCCGCGTCTCAGCCGCGCGGATGGTGCTCGGCGTGCAGTTCCTTCATGCGCTCGCGCGCCACGTGCGTGTAGATCTGCGTCGTCGACAGGTCGCTGTGGCCGAGCAGCATCTGCACGACGCGCAGGTCGGCGCCGTGGTTCAGCAGGTGCGTCGCGAAGGCGTGGCGCAGCGTGTGTGGTGAAAGATCGTGATCGACGCTCGCCTTGCGGGCATAGCGCTTGATGATGTGCCAGAAGGCCTGGCGCGTCATGCGATCGCCGCGCCGGGTCGGAAACAGGTAATCGGTGCTGCGCTCGAGCAGGATCTCGGCCCGCGGGCTGCCGATGAAGCCGCTGAGCCAGCGTACGGCTTCCTCGCCGAGCGGAATCAGGCGCTCGCGGTTGCCCTTGCCCTGCACGCGCAGCACGCCCTGGGTCAGGTTGACCTGGTCGACGCGCAGGCTGACCAGCTCGGACACGCGCAGCCCCGTGGCGTACAGCACTTCAAGCATCGTGCGATCGCGGTTGCCGAGCGGGTCGCTGACCGTCGGCGCCATCAGCAGCGACTCGACTTCGGCTTCGGTGAGCGATTTTGGCAGTGAGCGGCCGATGCGCGGCATCGCGATCTGCGCGGTCGGATCCTCGCGCACGACGCCTTCGCGCATCAGGTAGCGGAAGAAGCGCCGGAACGACGATAGCTGGCGCGCGGTCGAACGCGGACGCGAGCCGCCGGCGGCGCGCGCGGCGATGAACGCCAGCACATCGGCGCGCCCGGTGCGCGCCAGCACCTGGTTGCGTTGCGCCAGCCAGCGCGACAGCGCGATCAGGTCGGCGCGGTACGCCGCCAGCGTGTTCGGCGACAAACCGCGCTCCATCCAGACCGCGTCGAGGAAACGGCCGATGATCGGATCGACGACGTCGGCGGCCGGCTCAGCGGTCACTGTTGCATGTCTGCTCAATGCAATTCCTGGTGCGGTGGCGGAATGCCTTACGGTGTTAAGTATGCAAAGGGGGCCCGGTCGGGCGATGTGATGGGACTCACAACCACGCCAACGGCTAATATAGGGAGACGTGGATCACACAATACAGCGACTGAAGCACCCGAATCCGTGACGCCGCCCGCAGCCCCGCAGCGCACCACGGGTCATTTGGTGCTGCTGCCAGTCAAGCTGATTTATGGCATCTACGCCGCGACCGCCTTCACGGCGCTGTCGCTGCTCTCGCTGCTGCCGCTGGCCTTGCTGCCGACGCTGTCCGGCCGGCGGCGGCTGATCCAGTGGGTCGGACGCGCCTCGCTGACGCTGATGGGCATGCCGGTGCGCGTGCGCTGGCAGGAAGCGCTGCCCGACCCTTGCATCGTCGTCGCCAACCACAGCAGCTATCTCGATGGCATCGTGCTCGCGGCGGTACTGCCGCCGCGCTTCGATTTCGTCATCAAGCGGGAGATGGCCTCGGTGCCGGTGGCCGGATTCCTGTTGCGGCGGATCGGCGTGCAATTCGTCACGCGCGGCAACCGCGAAGGGGGTTCGCGCGATGCGCTGCGCGTCATCCGCAGCGCCGCGCGCGGCGGCTCGCTCGCCTTCTTTCCGGAAGGCACCTTCCTGCACCATCCTGGATTGCTGCGCTTCCACATCGGTGCATTTGCCGCGGCCGAACGCTCCGGCGCACCTGTGGTGCCGCTGGCGATCGTCGGCACGCGTCACTGCCTGACGCCCGGCCAGCTGCTGCCGCGCCCCGGTCGCATCGACGTGACCGCGCTCGCGATGCTGCGGCCCGAGCCTGGCCACCCCGACAGCGCGGCGGCCTTGCGCGACGCGGCGCGCACCGCCATCCTTGCGGCCACCGGCGAGATCGACGCAGCGGGGGGAGCATGAGCGAGGATGCGATCGAACGGGACGTGATGGACTACGACGTGGCGATCGTCGGCGCGGGTCCCGCCGGGCTCGCCTGCGCGCTGCGCTTGCGCCAGCTGGATCCCGACCGTTCCGTGTGCGTGGTCGAAAAGGCCGCCAGCCTTGGCGCGCATTCGCTGTCGGGAGCGGTGCTCGATCCGGTCGCGCTCGATGCGCTGGTGCCCGACTGGCGTAACGCGCCGCCGCCGACCTGCGTGCCGGTGGTGCGCGATGAGTTCAGGTTCCTGACCGCGCGCGGCAGTTACCGCCTGCCGACACCGCCGCAGCAGCGCAACCACGGCAATTTCATCGTATCGATCTCGCAGCTAGTGCCCTGGCTGGGCGCAAAGGCCGAGGCCGCCGGCGTCGACATCTTCACCGGTTTCGCCGCCGCCGCAGCGCTGCACGACGACGGTGGCGCGGTCTGCGGCGTGCGACTCGGCGACATGGGGCGCGCACGCGACGGGAGCGCCGGGCCGAACTTCGCGCCGGGCGCCGACATCCACGCACCGGTCACGGTGTTCGCCGAGGGCTGCCGTGGCAGCATCAGCAAGCAGCTGATCGCCCGTTACCGACTCGACGCCGACCGCTCGCCGCCGACCTTCGCGCTCGGCTTCAAGGAGCTGTGGCAACTGCCCGCCGGGCGCGGCCACCCGGGTCTCGTGCAGCACACGATTGGCTGGCCGATGCCGCGCGACACCTTCGGCGGCGGATTCATCTATCACCTCGAGCAGGATCGCATCTATATCGGGCTGGTGGTCGGCCTCGACTACGCCGATCCGCAGTTCCAGCCGTTCGAAGCCTTCCAGCAATTGAAGAACCACCCGACGATGCGCGCGCTGCTCGACGGCGGCGAACTACTCGCCTACGGTGCGCGCTCGATTGCCGCCGGCGGCGCGCAATCGCTCCCGCGCATGGAGATGCCGGGCGCACTGCTGATCGGCGACGCGGCCGGCACGCTCGATGCCGCGCGCATCAAGGGCATCCACCAGGCGATGCGTTCGGGCATGCTGGCGGCCGAGCACTTGCACGCAAACGCCACCGTGGCGGGTTATGACGCCGCGTGGCGCGCCTCGCCGGGCGGCCGCTCGCTGCGCGCGGTGCGCAACATCAAGCCCGGCTTCAAGCGCGGCCTGTGGTTCGGGCTGGCGAACGCGGCGCTGGAGACCGCGCTCGGCGGCCGCACGCCCTGGACGCTGCGGCACACCGCCAACGACCAGACGCTGCGCGTCATCGATCCGCCCGGCGCGCCACCGGCGGCGCGCGCCGATTGGCCGGAGCGCACGCTGCCGCCGCGCGATCGCACCGCGGCGGTCTACCTCGCCTCGACCGCGCACGAAGAGAGCCAGCCGATCCACCTGCACGTGGCCGACACCAGCGTGTGCGCCGATCGCTGCGCGCGCGAGTTCAATAACCCCTGCACGCGCTTCTGCCCGGCCGCCGTGTACGAGATCCTGACCGCGGATGATGGCAGCCGGCGCTTGCAGATCAACGCCGCCAATTGCGTGCACTGCAAGGCCTGCGACATCAAGGATCCGTACCGGTTGATCACCTGGACCACGCCCGAGGGCGGGTCCGGTCCGAACTACCAGAACCTCTAGCGCCGGCCTCCATCGATGCGCGAGAGTGCCGCCGGCGGGCTGCCCGAGCTCTATCAGCGTGAACTGGAGGCGCGCGGCTGGCGGGAGGATCCCGCGCAGCTCGCCGCGGTCGCGCGACTCGAGCGGCTGCGCCAGGAATTCCGCGCCCGTCAATCAAAACTCGGGCTGTTCGGCCGGTTGCGCCAGCGGCTGTCGTTGCGGCGTGCGCCCGAGGCGGTGCGCGGCGTGTACCTGTGGGGCGGAGTCGGGCGCGGCAAGACCTGGCTGATGGACCTGTTCTTCGACTCGCTCGGCGGCGGCGCGCGGCGCGCGCACTTCCACCAGCTGATGCGCGAGCTGCACGCCGCACTGGCCACGATCCGCCAGCGCGAGGCGCCGCTCGCGATCATCGCGCGGCGCATGGCGCGGCGCGCCCGCCTGTGGTGCCTCGATGAGTTGCAGGTCACCGACATCGCCGACGCGATGCTGCTCGGCACGCTGTTCGATGCGCTGCTGCGCGCGGGCGTGACGCTGGTGTTCACCTCGAACCTGCCGCCCTCCGGGCTGTATCGCGACGGCCTGCAGCGCGCGCGTTTCCTGCCAGCGATCGCGCTGCTGGAACGGCAGCTCGATGTGCTCGAGGTGGACGCGGGCACGGACTACCGCCTGCGCCAATTGCGGCAGGCGTCGATTTATTTCGACAGCGCCGATCGCGCGACGCGCGAGCGGTTTGCATCGCTGTTCGGCGAGCTGGCCGGCCAGCACGGCGAGTCGACGCGCCACCTCGTCATCAACGGACGGCCCGTCAATGCCCAGCGTCGCGCCGGCGGCGTCGTGTGGTTCAGCTTCGCGACACTGTGCGTCGGCGCGCGCAGCGCCGCCGACTACGCCGAGCTGGCCGATCGCTTCCACACAGTGTTCGTCAGCGATATCCCGGTGCTCGATGCGACGCAGGAGGATACCGCGCGGCGGCTGATCAGCCTGATCGACGAATTCTACGACCGCGGCGTGAAGCTGATTGCGTCGGCCGCCGCCGCACCAGCGCAGCTGTATCGCGGCGAACGGCTGGCGTTCGAATTCCGCCGCACCGCCAGCCGGCTGGTCGAGATGCAGAGCGAGGCCTACCTGGCGCGCGCCCATCTGGATGCCGGCGCAGCGCGCGCCGTGGATTGATCGGCTGGCCGGTGGCGGCGGTAGTGGTACGATTCGCACATGGCGGACGGGGCACCATGAAGACAGCGCAGGCGCGTGCACCACGCCACCGGCAGCTGGCGACGCGATTGCTGCGCGCCTGGCGTGCCAGCCTGCCGCCGGGCGACTGGCGGGCCGCGGGCGCGCTGGCGCTGCGCGCGGCGGCCGAGGCGCAGCTGCAATTCGGCGCGCGCCGCGAGCCGCGGCAGACACTGGTGCGCGTCAGCAGCCCGCCGCTGCCATCGGGCCGCGGGCACAGCTACTCGGTCGTCGAACTGATCACCGACGACATGCCGTTCCTCGTCGACACGCTGAGCCTGGCGCTCGGCGAGGCCGGCTACGGCATCCAGCTCATCGCCCATCCGATCCTCAGCGCGGTGCGCGGCGCCGGCGGGCGGCTGCTGAACTTCGGCGAACGGCGCGGTGCGCACGTGCCGGTCAACGAGTCCTGGCAGTACCTGCGCATCGATCGCATCGCCACCGGGCAGGAGGCGGCCGCGCTGCACGCGCGGCTGCGCGCGGCGCTCGCCGACGTGCGGCACGCCTGCGCCGACTGGCCGGCGATGCGCCAGGCCGCGCGCGACATCTGCGAACAACTGCGTGAGCGCTCGCCGCCGTTCCCGTCCGCCGTGGTGCGCGAAAGCGAAGCGCTGCTGGCGTACATGGAGGACAACCATTTTACCTTCCTCGGTTTCCGCCGCAGCCGCTTGAAGCGAGCCGCCGGCGGCGTCCGGCTGGTGCCGATCCCGGGCAGCGAACTCGGCATCGTGCGCAACATGCCGCCGCCGCCGCTGGCGCCGCTCCAGGCCGCGCACGAACTGCTGGTCGTCACCAAGGCAAACCACCGCTCCACGGTGCATCGGGCCGGTTACCTCGATGTCGTGGCCGTCAAGGAATACGACGCGCGCGGTCGGCTGCGCGGCGAGGCGCAATTCCGCGGGCTGTGGACCTCGAACACCTATCACGCCGATCCGCGCACCGTGCCGCTGCTGCGCCTGAAGGTCGCGCGCGTGATCGATTCATTTCCGTTCCGCCCCTCCAGCCACGACGGAAAGCGCCTGGTCAGCATCCTCGAGAACCTGCCGCGCGACGAACTGTTCCAGGCCTCCGCCGCCGACCTGCGCAACTGCGCGCGCGCGGTGCTGGCGCTGCACGAGCGCGCCCGTGGCGTGTGCCTGGTGATGCGGCGCGACAAGCTGCGCCACTTCTGGTCCTGCCTGGTGTTCCTCGGGCGCGAGCGGCTCGAAAACGGCGGATTCCGCCGCATCGAGGCGGTACTCAAGCGCGCGCTCGGTGGCGGCCAGCTCGATTCCTCGCTCGCCGTCGGCGATGGGCCGCTCGCGCAGCTGCACGTGACGGTGCGCGTGTCCGGCGGCGACGAGCTGCAGGTCAGGCAGCGCGCGCTCGAGCGCGAACTCGACGCCGCGCTGGTCACCTGGCGCGAGCGCGTGCATGAGGCGCTGCGCGATCGGCACGACGAGGCGACCGCGGCGGCGCTCGATCGCCGCTACGGCAGCGCGTTTCCGGCCGCGTACCAGCAGGATGTCGCGCCCGCGCAGGCGGTGCAGGACATCGACGATCTCGACGGTCCGGCAGCGTCGGGCGCGGGCTACCTGCGGCTGCGCCTGCCGGAAAGCGCGGCGCATTCGCGCGCGCACCTGCGCCTGCTCCGCCATGGCGAACCGCTGCCGATTTCCGAGGCGTTGCCGATCCTCGAGAGTTTCGGCCTGCGCATCATCGCCGAGCGCCCATACGAGTTGCGCCACCACGGCGCGCGCTCGGCCTGGATCCAGGATTTCGAACTCGAGGCGCCGGGGCTCCACAGCGCCGACGGCACCGCGCTCGAACAGCAGCTCAACATCGCCTACACCTCGGTGCTGGCCGGCGAGCTCGACAGCGACGGCTTCCACCGGCTGATCGTCAGCGCCGGGCTGACCGTGGCGCAGACGCGCGTGCTGCGCGCCTGTTGCCGCTACCTGCTGCAGACCGGCTTGCCGTTCAGCCAGGCATACATGGAGCGCGTGCTGCACGCGCATCCGCACATCGCCCGCGATTTGTGGCGGCTGTTCGAGCGGCGGCTCGATCCGGACCTGAACGGGCCGCGCGCGCAGCGTGACGCGCTCGCGGTGCAACGGCGACTGCAGCACGCGATCAGCGAAGTGCGCAACCCGGACGACGACCGCATCCTGCGCAGCTTCCTGGCGGTGGTGCTGGCGACGCTGCGCACCAATTATTTCTGCAGCGACGAGACGCGGCGGCCGCTCGCCTTCAAGCTGCAGCCGCGCGCCATTCCGGGCCTGCCCGAGCCGCGGCCGGAGTTCGAGATCTTCGTGCACGGCACGCACGTCGAAGGCGTGCACATGCGCCGCGGCCTGATCGCACGCGGCGGCATCCGCTGGTCCGAGCGGCCCGAGGATTTCCGCACCGAAGTGCTGGGACTCATGAAGGCGCAGCACGTCAAGAACACGCTGATCGTGCCGGTCGGCGCCAAGGGCGGCTTCGTCGCGCGCCGGCTGCGCGCCGGTGCGCCGCCGGAGGAGCGCGCGCGCGTCGTGCTCGCCTGCTACCAGGCCTACATCCGCTGCCTGCTCGAGGTCACCGACAACATCGTCGACGGCGCCGTGCGGCCGCCGGCGCGCGTGCGCCGCCAGGACGGCGACGACCCCTACCTGGTGGTCGCGGCCGACAAGGGCACGGCGAGCTATTCCGATGTCGCCAACGCGATCTCGGCCGAATACGGCTTCTGGCTCGGCGACGCCTTCGCTTCCGGCGGCTCGGCCGGCTACGACCACAAGAAGATGGGCATCACGGCGCGCGGCGGCTGGGAATGCGTCAAGCGGCATTTCCGCGAACTCGGCGTCGACATCATGCGCGAGCCGTTCACGGTGGCCGGCATCGGCGACATGTCGGGCGATGTGTTCGGCAACGGCATGCTGCTCTCGCCGCACATCCGCCTGCAGGCCGCGTTCGACCACCGCCACATCTTCATCGACCCGGATCCGGATGCGAAGGCCGCGTTTCGCGAGCGCGCGCGGCTGTTCAAGCTGCCGCGCTCGAGCTGGAATGACTACGACCGCGGCTGCCTGTCGGCCGGCGGCGTGATCCTCGAGCGCGCGCAGAAGAGCGTCGCGCTGACACCGCAGGCACGCACGCTGCTCGGCCTGGAGCACGAACGCCACTCGCCGCAGGACGTGGTGCGCGCGATCCTGAAGATGCGCGTCGACCTGCTGTGGAACGGCGGCATCGGCACCTATGTCAAGGCGAGCGACGAAAGCCACGGCGAGATCGGCGATCGCGCCAACGACGTGGTGCGCATCAATGGCGCCGAGCTGCGCGCGCGCGTGCTCGGCGAAGGCGGCAACCTCGGCTGCTCGCAACGCGGGCGCATCGAGTACGCGCAGGCTGGCGGCCGCATCAATACCGATTTCGTCGACAACTCGGCCGGCGTCAACACCTCGGACATCGAGGTCAACCTCAAGATCATGCTGGCTGGCAAGCTCTGGGGCCCGGCGCCGGCCGGCGCGCAGCGCCGCG
>JAFEDW010000079.1 GCA_018241455.1 Pseudomonadota bacterium
GTAAGCGCCCGAGCTGCTCGCGGGCTGGATCGTGACATCATAAGTCTTGCCCGCGGACAGGAACACTTCGCTCTGGATGCGCGACGTGCCGGTCACCGGCAGCTTGTTGCCGTCTTCGGCCAGCAGCGTCATCTTCGCGCCGACGACCGAGGGCACGTGCATGTGCAGGCCGGCGTTCACCAGGCGCAGCAGCACATTGCCTTGCGTCGCCAGCGGCGGCACTGCCACTGACGATGCGGTGAAGTTCGTGCGATCGAACGAGACGCCGTTGATCAGGTAGTACATCGGCGTGTAATTCACCGCCGGCGGGTAGCAGGTATGGCTCGTCGCCGGTGCCGTCACGTCACCGCATTTGCCGACCTGGCCGTCCCACGGCGTCTGGTCGCTGAAGCCGGCGTTGTTGACCACCTGCGCGACCTCGGCGTTCTGCACCGGATCGATTTCGCTGAACAGCAGCGGCACGTCCGAGTCATACAGCGTGCCGTAGGCCTGATTCGCACTGCCACTCAGCGGCTCCGTCACGACGACGATGCCGTACAGGCCCATCGCGCCCTGGATCGACGGCTCGGTGCCGGATTCAATCAGATACGTGCCGGGGCGCAGGTTCGCCCAGGTCAACGGACTGCCGGAAGCCACCTGCGGCGAAACGGGTGTCTGGCCCGCGGCCGCGACTTCAAGGCCGAATGAACGCACACGGTCCGCCTGCGCCGGCGGACAGAAGGTGCCAGCCGCGCCCGGAGCCGACGGATCGCTGCTGGTGCAGGCGGTCGGATCGACATCACCGCGCGTGCCGGGCCAGCTCGTGCCCTGCGGCGCGTGCACCGGGCTGGGCATCGTCGTGCGCAGCGCCGCGTTGCCGAGGCCGCCACCGACCTGGCCGACGATCACCAGCGAGGTCGGCGCCGAATACGCCGGGAAGACCAGGTTATTGGTCAGATTGATCGTCAGCGTACTGCCCGCGGCGACGCGGATGACCGGTGGGGCCCACGACGTGGCAGGCACCGTGGCCGTCGGATTGTTCGCGGGCGCGCAGGTCGCACCGGCGCTGCCGGGATCGTTGCAGAACAAGCCCCACATCGGTACCACTTGCCCATCGGGCAACGTGGTCGACGTGGGCGCCGCGGTCAGGTTGACCGTCTGCGCAGATGCCACGCCGGCCAGGCCGGATGCAAGCAGGAGAAGGGATGCCGCAATGCCGGTCTTCAGCAGCGACGGCTTCATAATCTTGGAGTTCATGTCCATTCTCCTCACGCTTAATTCGCTTCGTTGATGCTGTAGTTCCACGGATCGATCAGCAGCATCATCATCATTCCGCCCGGGAAGATATTGTTGGTGGTGATTTCACGTTCATTGTGCGAGTGCCACATGTAGGCCCAGCCCGCTTCGCCACCCGGATCGTTGCCGACCGTGCCGGACGGCGGAATCGGCGTGCCGCCAACCGCGCGGCCGGTGGCTTCGAAGCCGAGGTACGGACTGCCGCCGTACCACGGGCCATTCGCCAGGATATTTGGATCCGGCAGCGTGATCGGTCCACCGCTGCCGACGTTGCCGAACGGATGCGCCTCGAGCGGCTTGTCATGGTCGGCGCACCATTCCCAGTAATTGATCTGGTTCACTGCCGCGGCACCGGTATTGAAGCCATTCGCATCCGGCGTGCAGCCGGGATCCACGGCCGCATTGTTGGCGTCCGCCGTGTGATGTCCGTAGGGATCCCAGTTCAGGTTCTTGGCTGTAAATTCAAAGATGCCGTCGAAGGCCATGCCCGGCGTCGTGCTGGTCGTGAACAGCAGCGGACCGGCCAGGTTGTTGTTCGGCAGCGTGAACAGCGGATTGCCGTCGCGCGCCAGGATGCGCACGTGGTTGGCGTGCTCGTGGAACGGGTGCTGCATGCGGCCCTGTCCAATCACGCGCAACAGCACTTGCTCGCCCGGGTGCATGTGCGGATTGCCGTTGTACGGCTGGTGCGGATACTGCGTGGCGTAGTTTGGATCCATGTCATCGGGCATGGACCGGCCGTTGATCATGAAATATTCGGGGTGATACGGCTCGGTCTGCACGTTCATGCAGCCGGTGCCCTGCGCGCAGGCGAGGCCCGCGGCCGACAGCGCCTGCGCCTCCGCCTGGCGGTGGATCGCCGAATCCATTTCCGAGAACTGGAACAGGTACTCGCGGTCGTAGCAGGTCTCGGGGTGGTTGTAGGCGGCGGCTGCAAGGCGATAGTCGCCCGTATCCATCAAGCCGGAGAGCTTGCCGCCAAGCGCGAAGCAGGTATCCGGCAATCCCGCCGCAGCCGTGGGCGCCGCGCGCGCCGCGGCGATGTAGGCCGCGTATCCGGTCGGCACTGCGCCGGCCAGCGGCGTGGGGGTCGTCGTAGCGGTGTTCGAGGGCAGCACGATCAACGCACCGTACAGTCCCATCTCGACCTGCAGGTCTCCCTGCGTGCCGCTGTAGTAGGAATGCGTACCCGCGGTGTCGGCGACGAACGTGTAGGTGACCGTCGAGCCGTGTGCGGCCTCCTGCGTCAGCACTCCCGGCACGCCATCAGCGAAGGGCTGCATCGTGAAGCCGGGGAAAATGATCGAGGTGTTGCCAGCGGCAGCCGGCAGGTTGTTGTGCAGCGTGACCGTCACCGTGTCGCCCTGGTTGACGACCAGCGTCGGCCCGGGCAACTGCATGCTGCCAGCCGGGCATGCGCCACCCGTTACGCCAGCCGGCACAAAATTGCTGCTCGCCGGCGCCGTGTTGCAGCCGTAGCCCCAGGTGTAGATGCTCGCGCCGTCGGGCTGCGTGATGTAGCCCGGTGCCGCGACCAGGTCGAAGTTGTCGGCCGTGCCCGTGCCGGTGATGCCGGGGGCGGCAGCCTGCACGGCTGCGGCGAAGACCGAGGCGACCGCCACTGCAGCGCCGCGCAGAACCCGATCAATGCTCATTGTGTTGTTGCGCATGGCTGCTCTCCTAGAGGCACTTCTTGGCATTCGCATCGAAACTGGCGGACGGGCAGATGTTCACCTCGGTCATCATGCCGCCGAAATTCTCGGCATCGTTCGACAGGTGATCGAGCTGCGGCGTGTAGAGATAGAACTTGCTGTTCGCCGGATACGTGGTCGTGTCGCTGGCGTCGAGAATCACGTCGATCGACTCACCGCCGCCGAGCGTAATCGAGTTGGTGTAGTAGTCGGTGTTGTTGCCGTCCTGGTCGCGCAGCAGGCGGGCGTTGATGCCGATCACGTGCATGCGGATGCCGAGCGAGGCGAGCGTGTGGTACTCGGTGACGTTGAGGTCCGAGAAGCGCAGCAGCGCCTTGCCGCCCAGCGGGATGTTGATGATGGTCGACAGCGGCTGCGAGTAATGCTGCGTTCCGTCGGTCGACTGCGTGTGCATCGGGCCCGCGTGGATCGTATCGGGATACGAGCGGCCGTTGAGCAGGAAGTATTTGTCCTTGGTGTCGGCGAACGATTCCGGATTGAAGGTCATGCCGACGAAGTGGAAGTTCGGATCGAAGCCGTGCATCTGGATCGGGTATTCCACGTCGTAGGCCGTCGAGCCGTCGCCATCGTCGAAGGCGTACTTCTTGCCGACGACACGCGGATTGCTGTTGGCCGGCGGCAGCTGTACCGAACACAGGATGTCGGTGGCGCTGCACTTGCGGCTCAGGTCGAGCTGGTCATTTTGTGCTTCGGCGTAGAGCGTGGCAGTCGTGCCGACGTCCTGGCGCGGACGCACGTAGATCTGGCCGACCATGCCCATCTGCAGGTGCTCGGGCGGCGAGATATGGCAGTGCCACATGTACGTGCCGGCCTCGGGCGCCAGGTAGTAGTACGTGAAGCTGCCGCCGATGTTGATCGCGACCGAGGCGTCCGGCACACCGTCGTAGAACGACGAGGCGTTCGGGTAGCCGTGGAAGTGCACGGTGTGCTGCTCGAACAGGTCGGGGCGCATCACCATGCCGACGTTGGTCAGCGTCAGGAACAGTTCGTCGTCTTCGTCGATCGCAATCGTCGGCGCGGAAAAGTTGCCGTTCATCACGCCGACATCCATGATCAGGCGTTCATCGACGTGGCCGGTCAACCCATCGGTGGCCACGAGGGCGGCGATCGGCTGCGCGCCCGAACCGCCGCCGGCGAAGCTCACCGTCGGCGGCGAGATGTAGCCGCTGCCGGGATTGTCGATCGTGATCGCCGCGGTGACGCCGTCGGCCAGCACGCCGATCGAACGGCCCGCGCCGAGCGCAGCGATGTGGCCGGTCGCACCGGAACCGCCGCCGCCCGTGAATACGACTTGCTCGCCGACGGTATAGCCGCTGCCCGTATAGGGCAGGTCGGTGTTCGGATCGATCATCAGCGTGACCGAGCCGACCTTCGAGTCGCTCGTGTCCGGCACCAGGCCGATCGCGCCATTGAAATTATAGTCGGCGCTGTCGGGCGCGCCGATCTTGACCGCTTCCAGTACGCCATCCGCGCCCACCGGTTGCGCCTGCCCTTCGGCATCGGTGATCGTCCCGTTGGCCGGCCCGAGGTTGCTCTGGTTGAACACGGTGTTCAGCACCGTGCCCGGCAAGCCGTGCACGATATTGCCGAGGCCCGACAGCGGACCGAAGGCGAACAGGTACATCTGCGTGCCGTCGCCCATCGTCGCGAATCCATCGCCGCCGCCGAGCTGCTGGCACTTGATGTGCCCCGGGAACACCGTGGCGTAGGCTGTCGCCTTCACGCCGGCGTCGGTGCTGCCGCCCACGAGCGCGTTGTATTGCGCGATCTTGGCAGCCGGGGCCGGCGCCAGCGTCACCGGATCGGGGTGCAGCGCAGTGGCACTGGGGCATTGCACCCGGAAACTCTGCGCTGCCGCCGGCAACGCGATCAGACCCAGAAGCGCCGCGGCGATGCCGCTCCAGAAGAAACGTGTGCTAGACATAGAGCCTCCGTCCGGAACCTTCAGCGCGCGCGGCGCTCTGAACTTGCAAGTTTTGGAATTCATCTTGAAACCCGCAGTCGCGACACGGCGGGCACACGGACAGTGCGAACGGAATGGAACAAATGTGAGGCCTGCTTTCTTTTCGCATCGTTGAATTGAACAACCCGCAGAGCGACTGCGTCTGTCAATACTCCCTGGCGGACTACTCCATCCCCGCTCAAACCCTACCCGTGGCCGGAAGAATGCTCGACCAGCGGCCCCCGCCCCAGTCGGTCGACACCTGCGACGGGAACTGGGCAAAACACAGTAGTTCCGGGATATGTCAACACTGTAGTCAGCGCGCGCGCGCGACTTCGCCGTGGCGGCCCGGCGGGCCACCGTGAAAGTGTGAACGGGAACGTTGCGCGCTAGTGCGCGGGCGATCCGGGCGCGGCGCCTGGCGG
Organism: Pseudomonadota bacterium; assembly: GCA_018241455.1. Classification (GTDB taxonomy): domain Bacteria; phylum Pseudomonadota; class Gammaproteobacteria; order Steroidobacterales; family Steroidobacteraceae; genus FEN-1191. The sequence goes on from JAFEDW010000079.1 coordinate 5,355, forward strand.
GATCGCGAGCTCGCGGCCCGTCATCGGCATCGGTTCCGGCGCCTCGATCTTCACCAGTTCGAGATCGAACACCAGCAACGAGCCGGGCGGAATCTGCGCCGGCCCCGAATCGCCGTAGGCCAGGTCGGGCGGCACGAACAGCCGCCACTGCGCACCGGGCTTCATCATGCGCAGCGCTTCCTGCCAGCCCTTGAGCATGCCGCCATTGAGGCGAAACGTGGCCGGGATCGGGTGCGAATCCGAACTGTCGAATTGCGTGCCGTCGAGCAGCCGGCCGCGGTAGTGCACGGTCACGCGATCGCTCCCGCTGGGCACCAGGCCCTTCGGATCGCCCGGCTTGATGATCACGTACTGGAGGCCGGAATCAGTGGTCACGACCCCGGTGGCCTTCGCATTCTGCGCGAGGAATTGCTGGGCCTGCGCGCGGTTGTGCGCGGCGATGGCCTGGCGCCCGTCGCGCAGCATCTGCGCCATGCGGGCCTTGTCATCTTCCGTGGCCACCTTGCCCGCCAATCCGTCGCTCAAGCCCTTCTTCAATTGCTCCAGCGAGACGGTGCCCTGCAGTCCCGAGGCATGCATCTGGCTGCCCATGTACAGACCGAGGCTGTAGCTGCTCGCGGCTGGATCCGCCGGCGGCGCGCTGGCCGGATTGGCCTGCCCGGCAGGCCTGGCGGGCGTCGTGGCGGCATCGGCAGCGCACGCGCAGCCTGCGGCGGCGACCAGCAGCAATGATGCGGCGTAGATCAACAGGCGCGATGCACTCATGGACGACCTCGTCGGCTCGAATTGGCTGCGTCAGTCCGGCTGTCCGGCTACCGGTTGCCGCACGCCCCGCAGGCGGCGGCCGTTGGAGATGAACCGCCAGTCGCAATAACACGTGGCGTCCTTGAAGGCCGCGTCGCGGATGGAGAATCCCGCCACCTTGATCGGTTTGCCCTGCGAACTGCTGGCCACGCCCATGATGCCGTTGCCCGGTGCGGGGATCAGCTGCCAGTCCGCCTGTCCGGTCATCGGATCGGGGAACAGCTTGCGCAGGTAACGCCGCGCCACCGGAAAGCGCTTGTCCTCGAGCAGTTGGCTGAGGTCCTGCGGATACTGGCCGCCGGCGCCGAGGTACATGCCGATCGCCATGCGGTACTGGTTGCCGATCCACAGCAATTCCGCTTCCTTCTCGCGCCGGATCTGCGTGCTCCACATGACTCCGATCGTGGCCAGCGTGATGCCGATCACCGCGATGGCGAACATCAGGCCGACATAGGTGAAGCCGCGCGATCGCGCCGCAGTCATGGCTACCATTCCTTGAACGGCGTGCCGTCGGAGCCGTTGCCTTCGGCGCCGCTGTGCACGTCGCGGATACCCGGATGGTCGGCATCCTCGGACACCACCATCTGCCAGGCATCCGCCGACTTCGTGAACGGATCGACCGGGATGGCGCGGATGTATTTGCGTTCGACCAGCGCCGAGAGCGAATCCGGGTACTGGTCGTAGTCGCCGAGGTGCTTGTCGATCGCCTCGCGCAGCACGGCGAGATCCTGGCGCAGCACGGTTTCGCGCGAGCGCTCGAGCGTCTTGAAGTAGCGCGGTACGGCGATGGCGAGCAGCACGCCGATGATGCTCATCACGACGAGCAGTTCGATGAGCGTGAAGCCGCGCCGGCGTCGGTTACCAGTCACGGTACGGCACTCCGTTCAGGCCCTTGGCGTTGCTCATCGAATGCACGTCGTACACGTCATCGCCGGGCTGCGGATTGTCGGGCGGGCTCGCGTAGCTGCGCAGCCCCCAGGTCTCCTCCGGAGCAGCGGTGGCATCGGGGAAGAAGGGATCGCGCGGCAGCCGGCGCAGGAAATAGATCTTGACCTTGTCCGGGCTGGTGGAATCCTCGACGCCTTCGTACAGCAGCTTCAGGTCGGCGGGGTAACCGGTCTTGTCCGCCTCGACCTGCACCCGGCCCTGCTCCGCCGCCAGCTTGTAGGCATCGATCGCGCTGCGGATGTCGCGCAGCGCGGCCCGCAACTCGCTTTCCTTTTCGCGCTTGATCGACATGCTGCTCAACGGCAGCGCGGCGCTGGCCAGCAGCCCGACGATGGCGACCGTGATCACCAGTTCGATCAGCGTGAATCCGGCGTGGCGCGTGCGGGCAGTCATGGTCCTGCAGGGCCTCGCCGGGCTCAGTTGGTGACCGACACCGTCAACGGCGCCGGTGTCGTGGTGGCCATGATCGCGCCGCTCCCGCCCATCACGGACACCTGTGCCGCGAAGGCGGTCTGCGCCCGCGGCTGCAGCGCGCGGAAATGCAGCACCATCAGTTCACCGTTGCCCGAGATCGTGTTGTCGGAGTTCGCGCTCACATCGAGCTGCGCGCCTCCCGCACGCCCCGTGACCTTGGCCTCGAGCGCGCTGGGGATGATGCCGCCGGCATCGCCACTGGTGAGCTGGAAGGCCGCGGCGTCGAAGCGCACCTGCGAACGCACGCGCGCGATGTTCTGGTCGGTCTGCAGCTGCAGCGTCACCGTGAACTCATCGCCCACCTTGATGTCGGTCGGCCCGGCCAGCGTCGCGGTCGGGTGCGGCGTGGGCCCATCGCTCTCGGTCGGCCGGCCCGATGGCACTTCCGTGATGCCCTGCAGCGCCGCGATTCGCGGCGAGGGCGCGCCAGCCGGCGCCGCCGAGGCGCCACCGGATCCACCCACCACCGTCGATGCGGCGCCGGTCGTGCTCACATCGACCGGCGCGTGATCCGCCGGGCTCGCTGCACCGCTCGATCCGGTCGGCGCCGTCGCGCCACCCGCCGGCATCGCGCGCGGCATCGAACCACCCACGCCCAGCGGCTCCAGCCCGCTGCGCGACTCGGTGCCGTACCAGAACTC
>JAFEDW010000007.1 GCA_018241455.1 Pseudomonadota bacterium
CGTCGTGCGCAGCTACAAGGTTGCGCTCGGGCTGCAGCCGGCCGGCAGCAAGGAACGCGCCGGCGACTTCCGCACGCCCGAGGGCGTCTACCAGCTGACGCGCCGCAATGCGCACAGCGATTTCTTCCTGTCGATCCAGGTTTCGTACCCGAACGCCGCCGACATCGAGCGCGCCCGCCGCAATCGCTGGCAGGCGGGTGGTTCGATCATGGTGCACGGCCTGCCGAACAACCTGCGCCATCCGCCCGACTACTACGCGACCGCGGACTGGACCGACGGTTGCATCGCGCTCTCCAATGCCGACATGGTCGAGTTCTGGCTGCTGAGCCACGACAACATGCCGATCGAGATCATGCCCTAGGGCCTGACACGCTTCGCGCGCCAACCGAACCCAAGCGCCCACCCGCCTATGGATACCAGTGTCGTCATTCCCGACGCCGTCGACGCCCGTGTCGGCCCGCGCGGCAGCCTCGAGAACCTGTCGCAGGCGGAGATCGCCAAGCTCCTCGACACCAGCGCGCAGGGCCTGTACCCGCTGTTCCGCAGCTGCGCGCTGGCGGTGCTGAACGCCGGCAGCGACAGCGACAACGCCCACGAGATCTTCGAGCGCTACAGCGCCTTCACGGTGCAGATCGTGCGCCACGCCTGGGGCATCAAGCTGCAGATCGCGCATGCGCCGGCGGCGGCCTTCGTCGACGGCGAGATGATCCGCGGCATCAAGGAGCACCTGTTCGCGGTGCTCCGCGACGTGATCTACACCGCCAACGAGATCGTCGGCAGCGGGCGGCTCGACCGGCGCGACCCGGCCTCGATCACCAACGCGGTGTTCCACATCCTGCGCAACGCGCGCGTGCTCGATTTCAAGGCGCGGCCGAACCTGGTCGTGTGCTGGGGCGGCCACTCGATCGGCGAGGGCGAATACCAGTACACGAAGAAGGTCGGCTACGAACTGGGCCTGCGCGCGCTCGATGTCTGCACCGGCTGCGGCCCCGGCGCGATGAAAGGGCCGATGAAGGGCGCGGCGATCGCGCACGCCAAGCAGCGCATCGTCACCGGCCGTTACCTCGGCGTGACCGAGCCCGGCATCATCGCCGCCGAGCCGCCCAACGCGATCGTCAACCAGCTGGTGATCATGCCGGATATCGAGATGCGGCTCGAGGCCTTCCTGCGCCTGGCGCACGGCATCGTCGTATTCCCGGGCGGCGTCGGCACGGCCGAAGAGATCCTGTACCTGCTCGGCGTACTGCTCGAACCGGCCAATGCGGATTTGCCGCTGCCGGTGGTGCTGACCGGCCCGCGCGAGAGCGCCGCCTGGTTCGAGCAGCTCGCGGCGTTCATCGAAGGCACGCTCGGTGACGCGGCGTTGGCGCGATTGACCTTCATCATGGACGATCCGCCGGCCGTGGCCCGCCACATGGTGAAGTCCTTCGAAGCGGTGCGCGAATTCCGCCGCACGCGCAACGACTCCTACAACTTCAATTGGCTGCTGTCGGTGCCGGCGCCGCTGCAGCAGCCGTTCGAGCCGACGCACGCCTCGATGCGCGCGCTCGACCTGCGCCGCGCCCGGCCGGCGCACGAGCTGGCAGCGGACCTGCGGCGCGCGTTCTCCGGCATCGTCGCCGGCAACGTCAAACAGCAGGGCGTCGAGGCGATTGCGCGCCACGGCCCCTACGAGCTCGCCGGCGACGCGGCGGTCATGGGCCTGCTGGACCGGCTGCTGGCCGCATTCGTGCAGCAGGAGCGCATGAAGCTGCCGGGCAGCCGTTACCGGCCGAGCTACCGGCTGGCCGGATAGCCGCAGGGCACGCTGCAATGCGATCCACTGCGCGTCGCCGGCACGCGCGGTTGTGAACCAGTTCCTCACCGCCCATCCGGCGTAGTCGTACGCTGCGGGCAGACTACAGGTGAGCGCACATGAGCAAACCGGATTCGCCTTCCCGTCCCGACAGCGGCAAGAACGCTGAGGGCGCGGCTGCCGCCGAAGGCGGCGCGGAAGCCTACGCGCGCTGGCTGCAGCACATGCAGCGCACGCGCGGTCGGCACGCCGCGATCACCCGCAATCTCTACACCTGGTCGAACTACAAGAGCTGGGCGGACAAGGTCCGCACCTCCTGGGATCCCGACTCAGGCAAATAGCGCTGGCGCGGTGACCAACGGCGCCGCGCCTGCCGCAGCGGCCGTTCCCACCTTGTCCGCCGCTTGCGCCGCCGCTGCCGCCGCGACCGCGGCGCGACCCGACGGCTCATCGAGCCACGCCAGCAGCGGTTCCCACGACGCCAGGTCCTCGCTGACCTGGTAGTGCTTCATCTCGTGCAGCCCCAGGCCCAGCTCGGCCGCGCGCACGAAATTCTGCGAATCACGGAGCGTGGCGACGATCGGGATGTCGAGCGTACCGAGGAAGCGGGTCAGTGACTGGTACATCCGGGTGTTGCGCCGCACGCGGTTCGCGATGATCGCCAGCCGGTTCTCGGTCCGCTTGACCTTGGCCACCAGCAACAGGCTGGTGATGCAGCGCGCGCAGGCGTGGATGTCGATGTCGGAGGGCAGCACCGGCACGATGATCTTGTCCGCATTCGCCGTCAGCTCGGGCATCTCGGCCGCTTCGACCGCGGCCGGCGTGTCGACGATGACGCGGCGCGTGCCGTCGGGCACGCGCAGCTGGAAGGCACGCGTGACGCGGTTGTCGCGCTCGAACGCGTTGATCAGGTAGATCGGCGCCTGGCCCGCCTGGCGCTTGCGCACCCAGCGCGCCGCCGACGCCTGCGGGTCGTAATCCAGCAGCGCCGGCCGCTCGCCGCGTTGCGCGTAGTAGCTGGCGAGGTTTATGGCGACCGTCGTCTTGCCGGACCCACCCTTGGGGTTGAGTACGACGATCCGCTGCATGGTCATAACCTCGAGGCGGGGACGAACCGCTTTATGTCCGGAAGCGTGAGCGTACGCAGCGCCACGCAGCGCTGCAAGCGTCGCCGCGCGCCAACGCCGCGCTCAGGCTTGTGAGGCGCAACACGCTCGCGCGCGCGCCGCATCCCTAACATGTCGGCACACGTCGAAGGGATGGATCGCTTGGAAGTATTCCTGCTGCTGTGGGACGAGATGGACGACTGGCTGGGCGCCGCCCGCCACCTGATCCGCAGCCTTTAAGACAGCCCTCCTCGAGGCTCGCGCCGGCCCGCCGCGGGCTTGATTTGACGGATCTCCGACCCCACCTCGGCCCTCGTTCCCGGTACCATTTCCGGCCACAGAGGGCGAATTTCCATGTCGACACCGCGCGAGACGCACGGCTTCCAGGCCGAAGTGCGCCAGCTCATGCAGCTGATGATCCATTCGCTGTACAGCCACCGCGAGATCTTCCTGCGCGAGCTGATCTCCAACGCTTCCGACGCCAACGACAAATTGCGCTTCCTGGCCTTGAGCGATCCTGCGTTGCTGGCCGGCGAAAGCGACCTGGGCATCTGGATCGACACCGATGCCAAGGCCGGCACGCTGACGATCCGCGACAACGGCATCGGCCTGAGCCGGGAGGAGGCCATCGCGCACCTCGGCACGATCGCCAAGTCGGGCACGGCGGAGTTCTTCGGGCGCCTCAGCGGTGACCAGCAGCGAGACGCGCAGCTGATCGGGCAGTTCGGCGTCGGCTTCTACGCCGCCTTCATCGTCGCCGACCGCGTCGTCGTCGAGAGCCGCCGTGCCGATGCGCCGGCCGCCGCCGGCGTACGCTGGGAATCGCGCGCCGACGGGGAATTCAGCGTCGAGACGATCGAGCGCGTGCCGCGCGGCACCAGCGTGATCCTGCACCTGAAGGAAGACGCGCGCGAATTCGCCGACGCCTGGCGGCTGCGCTCGCTGGTGAGGCGCTATTCCGACCACATCGCCTTCCCGGTGCGCATGCAGAAGGAGGGCGCGACGCTCGAGTACGAGGCCGTCAACCAGGCGCAGGCGCTGTGGGCGCGGCCAAAATCGGAGATCAGCGACGACGAGTACCGCGCCTTCTACCGCCACATCAGCCACGACGGCGCCGACCCGCTGATCTGGGCGCACAACCGCGTCGAGGGCAAGCGCGAGTACACCAGCCTCTTGTACCTGCCTTCGCAGGCGCCCTTCGACCTGTGGCAGCGCGAGGCGGCGCGCGGCCTGAAGCTGTACGTGCGGCGCGTGTTCATCATGGACAACGCCGAGCAGTTCCTGCCCCTGTACCTGCGTTTCATCAAGGGCGTGGTCGATTCCAGCGACCTGCCGCTCAACGTCTCGCGCGAGCTGCTGCAGCAGGACGAGCAGGTCGAGGCGATGCGCGCCGCGCTGACGCGGCGCGCGCTCGAGCTGCTGGCGAAACTCGCCACCGACGATGCGGCGAAATATGCCGCGTTCTGGAAGCAGTTCGGCCGGGTGCTCAAGGAGGGCTTAAGCGAGGACCCGGCCAACCGCGAGCGGCTGCTGCCGCTGCTGCGCTACGCCAGCACGCACAACGAGGGCGATGCCGAGGACGTGAGCCTCGCCGACTACGTGGCGCGCATGAAAACCGGCCAGGAACGCATCTACTACGTGATCGGCGAGAACCACGCCGCCGCGCGCGGCAGCCCGCACATCGAGCAGCTGCGCGCCCGCGGCATCGAGGTGCTGTTGCTCGGCGACCGCGTCGATGAGTGGGTCATGGGCCAGGTCGGTGAATTCTCGGGCAAGCGATTCAAGGACGCCGCGCGCGGCGAGCTCGAGCTCGGCGCACTCGCCGATGCAGCCGACCAGGACCGGAGCGAGGCAGCGCTGAAGGAAAGCAAGGGCCTGCTCAAGCGCTGCAAGGACGCGCTCGGCGAACGCGTGCGCGAGGTGCGCCCGAGCACGCGGCTCGCGGATTCGCCGGCCTGCCTCGTGCGCGACGACACGGATATGTCGGAGTCGATGCGCCGCGTGCTGCAGGCCCACGGGCAGGAGGCGCCGCCGTCGGTGCCGACGCTCGAGCTGAACGTCACGCATCCGCTGGTGAAATACCTGGATGGCTTGCCGCCGGGCGAATCCTTCGACGAGCTCGCGCGGCTGCTATACGATCAGGCGCGGCTCAACGACTCCGGCCAGCTCGAGCAGCCGGCCGAGTTCACGCGCCGGCTCAACGGGCTGCTGCTGCGCTTCGTGGGCCAACAGGGAGGCTAGGTCATGGGCACCGACAAGAACGCCGCGCCGCCGACGGACGCCGAGCTGCGCGCGCGGCTGACACCGCTCCAGTACCAGGTGACGCGCCAGAAGGGCACGGAGCGCGCCTTCACCGGCGCCTACGCGCACAACAAGGAGGCGGGCGTGTACCGCTGCGTGTGCTGCGGCGCCGACCTGTTCAGTTCGACCACGAAATACGACAGCGGCTCGGGCTGGCCGAGCTTCTGGCTGCCGCTCGCCGGCGACAACGTGCGTACCAGCGTCGACCGTTCGCACGGCATGGTGCGCACCGAGGTCAGCTGCGCGCGCTGCGATGCGCACCTCGGGCACGTGTTCGACGACGGGCCGAAACCCAGCGGCCAGCGCTACTGCATCAATTCCGCCTCGCTCGATTTCGCACCCGACGGCAAAGCCGGCGGGCCGTGAGCGGCGCCGTCGCGCACAGCGCGGACATTGCCGGTCCGGCCGGACGGCTCGAGACGCTGATCGAAGAGCCTGCGGCCGGTGAACCGCCGCCGCGGCTGGCGGCCGTGGTCTGCCATCCGCATCCGCTGTTCGGCGGTACGCTGCACAACAAGGTCGTGCACACGCTGGCGCGCGCGCTGCGCGCCGGCGGCGCTGCGACGCTGCGCTTCAATTTCCGCGGTGTCGGCACGAGCGCGGGCACTCACGACGGTGGAGCGGGTGAAACGGCCGATGCGCTCGCCGCCGTGGCCGCGGCGCGCGAGCGCTGGCCGGGGTTGCCGCTGCTGCTGGCGGGCTTCTCGTTCGGCGCGGCCATTGCGATCCGTGCCGCGGCCGCGGCACGACCGGCCTGGCTGGTGTGCGTCGCGCCGGCGGTCGATCGCGTCAGCATGGACGGATTGGCCGCGCCGGCCGGCGATTGGCTGATCGTGCAGGGCGATGCCGACGACGTCGTGCCACCCGCATCCGTGCTCGGCTGGGCTGCGCAGCATGCGCCGGGCGCGCGGGTGCGCGTGCTCGCCGGCGTCGGCCATTTCTTCCACGGCCACCTGCACGAACTGGCCGATTGCATCCGCGCGGAGTGGCCGGTCGGCCTTTGATTGCCCCGCAAAAAACCAAAGGGCCCGTACAGGCTGGCTGTACGGACCCTTCAGGAATGGCGATCTACTACCCTCGGCACCCGGCCGGGGTAAAAGCCTCGGATGGGCTTCAGTTCACCATCGACTTCAGGCTCTTGAGCGGCAGCGCGCGCACTTTCTTGCTGGCTGGCTTGGCCTTGAACATCATCTTCTCGCCGGTGAAGGGGTTGACGCCTTCGCGGGCCTTGGTCGCGGGCTTCTTCACGACCTTGAGCTTGAGCAGCCCCGGCAGCGTGAACAAACCATTGCCGCGCAGGCTCTTCTTGACGATGCCGTTCAGGGAATCGAACACTTCGTTGACCTGCTTGCGGGAAAGCTCGGTGTCCTTAGAAATCGTCGCCAGGATCTCCGACTTGGTCGGCGCCCCACCTTTCTTCGCCATTGCTTGATCTCCTCGAGTTTGGCTGCAGTTCGAAAAAGTTCACGCGTTGCGTGAATCGGGGCGCAACATAGCACATGCAGCGCGCGACGCAAATGCCTTTTTTTCTAGGGTTTGGCGTGTGCACGAGGTTTTCGCCCCGGCCGCGTTCGGCGGCGAGGCGCGCGCCGCGCGCGCCCGCGTGCTCGACGCGCAATGCAGAAGCGCCGCTAAACCCATGGTCCGATTGACAGTTGCCGCGGCCTGAAAGTGCGGGCCAGCGTGCGTTGCGCGCGGCGTTCAGCGCAGCAGGATCAGCAGCGCCTGGATGATGATGCCGGCCCACAGCGGCGAGAGATCGAGGTTCGCGAGCGGTGGAATCAGCCGGCGAATCGGCCGCAGCACCGGTTCGCACAGCGAGCTGAGGAGCGATTGCATCGGTGAATGCACGCCCGGCGCGATCAGCGACAGCATCGCGTAGAGGAAGATCGAGAAGAAGCTGATCCATAGCAGCGTGCGCAGCAGCTGCAGCGCCGCCAGTTCCGCCCACAACAGTGGTGGTGGAAATCCCAGGCCGGCCAGCAAGGTCGGCAGGCAGGCGCGCAGCAGCGCCAGCACGAACACGATGACGACCGAGGCGGTGTCGATGCGGCCGATGGCCGGCAGCGCGCGCCGCAGCGGCACCAGCAGCGGATTGCTGACCTGCACGATTGCCTGCACCAGCGGGTTGCGGAAGTCGGCGCGCGCCCATTGCAGCAGCAGCCGCACCAGGAACACGAATTGCGCGACGCTCAGCAGCGAGTCGAGCAGGAACAGCAGTGCAGCCATGGCGCAATCGATTCCAGTGGTTCAGCGTGTTGCGTTCAATGCGGCGCCGCGCCGGAGGTCGAGCCAAACTGCGCGGCGAGTTCGGCGCTGCGGCGGCGCGCCGCCGCGACGGCCGCGGCCACCAGCCGGTCGAATCCGCCGGCCTGGAATGCGGCGAGCGCGGCGGCGGTGGTGCCGCCCTTGCTGGTGACAGCCTCGCGCTCCGCGGCCAGGCTGGTGTCGCCGCCGGCCAGCGCGCCGGCGCCGCGCAGTGTCTGCCGCGCGAGCTGTTCCGCGGTCGCGGCGTCGAGTCCCTCGGCGACGGCCGCCGCCGCGAGGTGTTCCGCGAGCTGGAAAAAGTAGGCCGGGCCGCTTCCGGAAAGTGCGGTGACGATGTCCAGATCGGATTCCGCTCGCACCCAGACGAAGTTGCCCGCCGCGGCGCAGACCTGTTCGGCGAGCGCGCGCTGCGCGCTGCTGATGCCGGCCGGCGCGTACAGCGCGGCCGCGCCCATGCCGACCAGCGCCGCCCGGTTGGGCATCGCGCGCACGACCGGGACCGAGGGGCAGGCGTGGGCGAGATCGGCGACGCGCAGCCCCGCGGCGATCGACAGCAGCAGCGTGCGTCCATGCGCAAGGTCCGGACAGAGCCCGGTGAGCAGTTCGATGGCGTACTGCGGCTTGACCGCCAGCACGACCAGGTCGGCCCCGCGCACCGCCGCCTGGTTATCGGCCATCGCGACGACGCCAAGATCGCGCTGCAGCGCTTCGCGCTGTGCCGCCATCGGCTCGCCGACGCGCAGCTGCGCGCCGCTGAAGCCGCACTGCAACAGGCCGCGGATCAGCGCGCGCGCCATGTTGCCGCCGCCCAGGAAACTGATTTGCGTGCTCGGATTCACCGGGCGGCATTCTACGGGTTAGCCGCGCCCATTGCCCGCTGGCCCGCGGCCGCGGCCCTTTGGCGCCACGCGCGCGCCGAATATCGCGGTGCCGACGCGCACCAGCGTCGACCCGGCCGCGATCGCGGCCTCGAAATCGCCGCTCATGCCCATCGATAGCGTATCGAGGCCGGCATCCTCGCGCCGCAACTGATCGTAGAACTCGCGCACCTCGGCGAAGCGCTGCCGCTGCGCGGCCACGTCGAGCCCTTCGGGCAACATGCACATCAGGCCGCGCAGGCGCAGGCGCGGCAGCGCCGTGATTGCGCCCGCCAGCGCGCGCGCTTCGGCGGCGCCCGCGCCGCCCTTGGTGGCGTCCGGCGCGAGCTTGACCTGGATGCACACGTTCAGCGGTGGCGCCAGCGGCGGCCGTTGCGCCGCAAGGCGTTCGGCAATGCGCAGGCGATCGACGCTGTGCACCCAGGCGAAGCGTTCGGCCACCTCGCGCGTCTTGTTGGCCTGCAGCTGACCGATGAAATGCCAGCACAACTCGAGGCCGCTGAGCGCATCGAGTTTCGGGCCAGCCTCCTGCACGTAACTTTCACCGAAGTGCTCGACACCCAGTTGCGCGAGCGCGCGCACCTCGGCCGGTCCATGGCCCTTGCTGACCGCCAGGAGCGTGACGGAGTCCTCAGTTCGGCCCGCCGCGGCGGCCGCCTCGCCGATGCGTGCACGCACCGCGCGGAGCCGCGCGCCCAAGCTGTCGGCGAGTACTGAATTCTGCGGACCGATTAACATATTGACGACCGATCCCCTCCGTTATACTGCGCGGGCACCATTTCCGCGGCGCCCGAGCTCGAGCTAAGGAATCCTGATGGCGGTCGATATCGCACAACTCCTGGCGTTTGCCGTCAAGAATAACGCCTCCGACCTGCACCTGTCGGCAGGCGTGCCGCCGATGATCCGTGTCGATGGCGACGTCAAGCGCATCAACATGCCCGCACTGACCCACAAGGAAGTGCACGGCATGGTGTACGACATCATGAATGACAAGCAGCGCAAGGCCTACGAGGAATTCTTCGAGACCGACTTTTCCTTCGAGATTCCAAAGCTTGCGCGCTTCCGCGTCAACGCCTTCAACCAGAACCGCGGCGCCGGCGCCGTGTTCCGCAACATTCCGTCGAACATCCTCAGCCTCGATGAGCTGCAGGCGCCGAAGATCTTCCGCGACCTGTGCATGCTGCCGCGCGGACTGGTGCTGGTCACCGGTCCGACCGGCTCGGGCAAGTCGACCACGCTCGCCGGCATGATCGATCACTGCAACGACAACCGGCCCGACCACATCATCACGATCGAAGACCCGATCGAGTTCGTGCACGAGTGCAAGCGGTGCCTGATCAACCAGCGCGAGGTCAAGCGCGACACGCTCGGCTTCAGCGAGGCGTTGCGTTCGGCGCTGCGCGAAGACCCGGATATCGTGCTGGTCGGCGAAATGCGCGACCTCGAGACGATCCGGCTGGCGCTGACCGCCGCCGAGACCGGCCACCTGGTGTTCGGCACGCTGCACACCAGCTCGGCCGCGAAGACCATCGACCGAGTCGTCGACGTGTTCCCGGGCGAGGAAAAGGAAATGGTGCGCTCGATGCTGTCCGAGTCACTGCGCGCGGTGATTTCGCAGACGCTGCTCAAGCGCACCGGCGGCGGCCGCATCGCCGCGCACGAGATCATGATCGGCACGCCGGCGATCCGCAACCTGATCCGCGAGGGCAAGATCGCGCAGATGTACTCGTCGATCCAGACCGGCGGCGCTTCCGGCATGCAGACGCTCGACCAGTGCCTGTCCGAGATGGTCAGCAAGGGCCAGGTCAGCAAGGAAGAAGCGCGCTACAAGGCCCAGAACAAGGACGCGCTGTAGCCCTGGGCGCAGCGCTGCGAGGTCACCGCCGTGGATCGCGAACAAGCCATCAAGCTGATGCAGGACCTGCTCCGCCGCGTCGTGGAGCGTTCCGCCTCCGACCTGTTCATCACCGCCGGCTTCCCGCCGGCCATCAAGATCGACGGCGAGGTGCGCCCGCAGATGGATCGCGCGCTGAGCGCCGAGCAGTCGGCGGTGCTGGTGCGCTCGATCATGAGCGACCGGCAGACCAAGGAGTTCGACGCCACCAAGGAATGCAATTTCGCGATCGCGCCGCCGGGCATCGGCCGTTTCCGCGTCAGCGCCTTCGTGCAGCAGGGCTGCACCGGCTGCGTGATCCGTACGATCAACGCCAAGATCCCGACCTTCGAGGAACTCGACCTGCCGCCGATCCTGCGCGAGGTCGTGCTGACCAAGCGCGGCCTGGTGATCGTGGTCGGCGGCACCGGATCGGGCAAGTCGACGACGCTGGCCTCGATGGTCGGCTACCGCAACGAGAAGACCCGCGGCCACATCGTCACGATCGAGGACCCGGTCGAGTACGTGCATCCGCACAAGGGTTGCGTGATCACGCACCGCGAAGTGGGCGTCGACACCGAATCGTGGCACGCGGCGCTGAAGAACACGCTGCGCCAGGCGCCCGACGTGATCCTGATCGGCGAGATCCGCGACCGCGAGACGATGGAATACGGCATCCAGTTCGCCGAGACCGGCCACCTGGTGCTGGCGACGCTCCATGCCAACAGCTCCAACCAGGCGCTCGACCGCATCATCAATTTCTTCAGCGAGGAGCGGCGCGAGCAGCTGCTGATGGACCTGTCGCTGAACGTGCGCGCGCTGATCTCGCAGCGCCTGATTCCGCGCGAGTCGGGCACCGGCCGCATCGCGGCGATGGAGATCATGCTCAATTCGCCGCTGATCCAGGACCTGATCTTCCGCGGCGAAGTCGCCAAGATCAAGGAAGTGATGGGCCGCTCGACGCGCATCGGCATGAACACCTTCGACCAGGCGCTGTTCGACCTGTACGAGAAGGGCCTGATTTCCTACGAGGACGCGCTGCGCAACGCCGATTCGAAGAACGAGCTGCGGCTGCGCGTCAAGCTCGAGAGCAAGCGCGAGAACAAGCCGGTCGAGGGTGACGGCGAGCTGGCGATCGTCGATGAGGATGAACAGGGCCGGGCGATGTGATGACGGGAACCTCCGCACATGAATGAAGCGGCCGACCTGAAGATTACCGGCAGCGGCCCGCAGCCGGTGCTGAACACCAAACCGTTGTTCATGCTGATGGTCGAGCGGCGCGCCTCCGACCTGTTCTTCACCTGCAACGCGCCGATCAAGATCAAGATCGAAGGGCAGATCATGCCCGTCAACAAGCAGGTGCTGTCGCCCGAGGCGGTGCGTTCAGCGGCCTTCGGCATGATGACGCCCGAGCAGATCGAATATTTCCAGCGCGAACTGGAGATCGATTTCGCGATCTCCGAACCGGGCCTCGGCCGTTTCCGCGTCGCGGTGTTCTACCAGCGCGGCTACCCGGCGATGGTGCTGCGCTACATCACCGCCGACATGCCCAAGCTCGACCAGCTCGGGCTCCCGGAGGTGCTGCGCGACCTGATCATGCAGCGGCGCGGGCTGATCCTGATGGTCGGTGCGACCGGCTCGGGCAAGTCGACCACGCTGGCGGCGATGATCAACCACCGCAACGAATCCAGCTCCGACCACATCGTGACGATCGAGGACCCGATCGAGTTCCTGCACGCCAACAAGCGCTCGATCGTCAACCAGCGCGAGGTCGGCCTCGACACCAGGAGCTACGAGCGCGCGCTGCGCGGCGTCATGCGCGCCGCGCCGGACGTGATCCTGATCGGCGAGATCCGCGACCGCGAGAGCATGATGGCGGCGATCAGCCTGGCCGGCACCGGCCACCTGGTGCTGGCGACGCTGCATGCGAACAACTGCGCCGAGACGCTCGATCGCATCATCAACATGTTCTCGCACGAACAGCAGAAGCAGGTGACGCTCGACCTGTCGCAGTACCTGCGTGCCGTGCTGGCGCAGCGGCTCGTGGTCGGCAAGGACCAGCGGCGGGTCGCCGCGGTCGAGGTCATGCTCAACACGCCGCATATCGCCGAGCTGGTCAAGCGCGGCGACGTCATCGGCATCAAGGAAGCGATCACGGCGAGCAGCGAGCGCGGCATCCAGAGCTTCGACCTGGCGCTGCTGAAGCTCTACAAGGACAACCGCATTTCGCTCGAGGAGGCGCTCAGCAACGCCGACTCGCGCACCAACCTCGAGACCAAGATCAACTTCGGCTGAAGCAAGCCCGGTCGCCGCGCGCGGCCCGGTCGTGCACATAAAAAAAGCCCGGGTTTCCCCGGGCTTTTTCGCATCAGGTGCGTCCTGGTGTTACCAGCGGCCACCGCCGCCGCCACCACCACCGCCACCGCCGCCGCGATAGCCGCCGCCACCGCCGCCGCCGCCGCGATAACCGCCACCGCCACCGGTGCGGGGCTTGTCCTGCGCTTCATTGACGCGCAGCGGACGACCGCCCAGTTCCTTGCCGTTCAGGTTCTGGATCGCCCGGGCTGCATCGGCCTGGCTCATTTCGACGAAGCCGAAGCCGCGCGGCCGGCCGGTCTCACGATCGGTCGGGAGCGACACGGACTCGACCGTGCCATGCTCCGAGAACAGGGTGCGGACTTCCGCTTCCGTAGCGCTGAAGGGCAGGTTGCCCACGTAGATCTTGGCCATATATAGACACTCTCCAAACTCAAATTGGGCCGGCTGCGCAATGGGTAATGCAGACCGCGCCCTTACTACACGGCAGGAACTCGGAAGAGGTCAGAGGAGATCGTCTCCCGCGGGCCATCGAACCAATGATCCTGTCACCTGATCGAGAAAGTTCGGCTCGGGCTCATGGCGCCAAATGAGGCGCTTAAGCGATACACGGACGTAAGACGATCGCTTCGCAGTCTAGCACAGGCTGCGCCCGGATGCTCCCCGGTACGAAAGAATGGCCGGATTTGGCTGGTTTCGGCCGTGCGCTCAGTCGGATCGGACGATGACCAGGCGCCAGCTGAGCACCACCGGGCAGGGGGTCGCCGTGGCGCGTTCCCGGAAATGCATGCCCTCGCACCCCAGGCGGCCGGCGGCGGTGCGGACCGAGGGCCGTTTCACTTCCGCCAGCTCATCGACCTGGCCGCTGAGATCGAATTCGCCGTCGCACTCCGAGCAGGGGCAGGCGAAGCGGAAGAAAGCGCGGGCCGGCGGGTAGTAACTGTGCGATTGCGGCGAGGGCGGTGAGCCGCTGGTGCCCGAGAAGCTCAGGTCGATCTGCAACTTGCCGATCGTCGCGTAGCGGCTGCGCAACGCCGGCGCCTGCAGCCGGTCATTTTGCCGGCCGGCGCGCCGCTGCTCGCCGAACGTGGGTACCTTGCGTGACGTGAGTTTCATGGGCCTGCCTGCGCACGGGGGTGCGCCCAGCCCCTACAACGAGGCAGCCGCATGGCCTCACCCTAGCACAACTGGAAAGACGCTGTGCGCCTCGAAGACCGGGCCGTCGACGCACACGCGCTTCATCGCGCGGCCGTTCGGCGTCTGCACCTCCACCGCGCAACCGGCGCAACCACCGACCGCGCAAGCCATGTATTCCTCGAGCGAAACCTGGCAGGGCAGCGAGAAGCGCTGCGCCAGCGCCGCCGTGGCGGCGAGCATCGGCGTCGGTCCGCAGGCGAAGATTTCCACCTCGGCGCGCTCGGCGTCCGACAGCGCCGCGAGCCAGTGCGCGGCGAGCTCGGTCACGTAACCGTGGAAACAGCCGGCGAAACCGGCGCCGCTGGCCAGACGCGAGGGCACGCCCCACTCATCGAGCAGCGGCATGCAGGCGATCGCCTCGGGCGGCGCGGCCGGCACCAGCATGCGCGAGGGCCGGGCGCGGAACGGAAACGGGATTTCCGAGCCCATCAGCACCAGCGGCTTCCACTCCGCGCGGCGATCGGTGGTCAGCCGCTCGGCCAGGAACACCATCGGCGGGATGCCAACGCCGCCGCCGATCGCGAGGATGCGCGGCCGCGCGGGATGCAGCGTAAAGCCATGGCCGATCGGACCGAGCAGGCTCAGGCGCTCGCCCGCGCGGCGGCGACTCAGGGCCTCGGTGCCGGTGCCCACCACCTTGTAGAGCACTTCGATCCAGCCCGCCTCGCTGGCGGCGCGCATGATCGACAGCGGCCGGCGCATCGGCAGTGCGTCATCGCAACGCAGGTGCACGAAGCTGCCGGGCACCGCGGCCTGCGCGGTGCGCGGCGCCGCGATGCGCAGCGTGTACTGGCGCGCCTCGGCGGCCGTGTGCTGCAGGATCAGGCCATCCTCGACATGGATCGTGCCGCGGTGCGCGCTCACGCGCGCACCGGCCGCGGGCGCAGCACGGATTCGAGCACCGCCATGCGCACCGCCACGCCGTTGCGCACCTGGTCGCGGATCACCGACTGCGGGCCGTCGGCGACCTCGGAGTCGATCTCGATGCCGCGGTTCATCGGCTGCGGATGCATGACGATGGCATCCGGCTTCGCCAGCCGCAGCCGCGGCGCCGTCAGGCCGTAGCGCGCGAAGTACTGTTCGCCATCCGGGATCTCGGCCTGCGCCATGCGCTCCTTCTGGATGCGCAGCATCATCACGACGTCGGCGCCGCGCAACCCCTGCTCGGGCGTCGTGAAACGCCGGCCGTCGGGAAATTCACCGTTCGCCGGCATCAGCGCCGGCGGCGCGATCAGCCGCAGCTCGCCGACCCCGAGCCCGGTGAACACATCATAGGCCGAACGCGCGACGCGCGAGTGCTTGATGTCACCAACGATCGCAATACTCAGCGAGTCGAAGCGAACACCTTTGTGCTGCCGCACGGTCAGCGCATCGAGCAGCCCCTGCGTCGGGTGCGACAGGTGCGCTTCGCCGGCCGAGAACACGCTGACATGCGGGGCGACATGCGCGGCGACGTGCGCCACCACGCCGGGTTCGGAATCACGGATCACGAAGCCGTCGAAGTGGAGCGATTCGAGCGTGTGGATCGTGTCGAGCATCGTCTCGCCCTTGGCGCGCGAGGACAGCTGCACCTCGAGGTTGATGACCTCGGCGCCGAGGCGGCGCGCGGCCAGCTCGAACGAGACGCGCGTGCGCGTCGACGGTTCGGTGAACAGGTTCCCGAGCGTCACGCCGGCGAGCGCGCGGTTCATCGGCGGGCGCGCGCCGAGCGCGCACACGTAGCGCTGCGCATGGTCGAGCAGCGCGTCGAGCTCGGCGCGCGGCAAGCCCTCGAGCGTGATCAGGTGCCGCAGGGATCCGTCGCCGCGCCGCTGGTTCAACATGTGTTCAGTGTTCTCCGTGCAGCCAGCGCTCGAGCATGATGGCGGCCGCGAGGCTGTCGACGTCGGCGCGCTGCACGCGCCGCCGCCGCGCGCCGCTGGCGCGCCGTTGCTTCAGTTCAGCGGCCGCTTCCTGCGAGGAGTAGCGTTCGTCGACGCGCGCGACCCCGAGCCCGGTGCGCTGCGCCAGCGCCGCGGCGAAGGCGGTCGCCGGCGCTGCCATCTTGCCCTCGCTCCCGTCCTCATTATAAGGGTAGCCCACGACCAGCAGCGCGGGGCGGTAGTCGGCCAGGTGCTTGTCGATCGCGCTCCAGTCCGGCCCGTGCGTGCCGTTGCCGACTGCCCTGAGCGGCGCGGCGGTGCCGGTGAGCGTGTCGCCCGAGGCCACCCCGATGCGGCGCAAGCCGAAATCGAAACAGATCGCCGTGCCGCGGAACCCCGTCTGGTCGCCAGACTGTGTTCCGCGGGGGTTCAGGCGTGTCCCGCCACCAGGCTGACGCGCGAGCTGTGAACGCCGAGCATCTGCCAGGCCGCCTGCCAGCGCTGTTCGAACGGGATCTCGTAGATCAGCTGCTCGTTGACCGGCAACGACAGCCAGGCGTTGTCGAGCATCTCCTGCTCGAGCTGGCCCGGTTCCCAGCCGGCGTAGCCGAGCGCTATGAAGGCGTCGCGCGGACCTTCGCCGCGCGCCATCGCAGCCAGCACGTCGCGCGAGGTGGTGACCTGCACCTGCTCCGAGATCTTGTGGGTCGAGTCCCAGGCGCCGCCCGGCCGGTGCAGCACGAAACCGCGATCGGTGTGGACAGGCCCGCCACGCAGTACGGGCAGTTCGCTGGTCCTGGTATCCGACGCGTCGAGCTTCATCTGCGCCAGCACGTCGCCGAGCTTCATCTCGAGCGGCTTGTTGAGCACGATGCCGAGCGCGCCCTTGTCGCTGTGTTCGCACACCAGCGTGACGCTCTGCGCGAAATGCCCGTCGGCCAGCGAGGGCATGGCCACCAGCAGGTTGTTGGCCAGCGAGTTCAGCGTGGAGTTCGAGTCGGCCATGGCATGCAGTATGGGGGCGGGCGGCGGCGCTCTCAAGGGTCCCGGGCGCCGTTGGCACTGGCACTGGCGCTGACGCTGCCACGCTCGAGCTGCCCGCCAAAGAACTCCCACTGGTAGGCAAACCGCAGCGCGCCATAATCCCGTGCCAGGTCGGCCGGGAAGGGTTCGAAGGGGCTCGCGAGCCGCAGGATCTCCAGCGCCGCCTGGTCGATTTCGGCATGCCCGCTGCTGCGCCGGATGGTGGCGGAAATCAGCGCCCCATTCGAGCCCAGCGCCACCTCGATGACCGGGCTGCCGGACAGGTCGGCGCGGCGCGCCGCCGACGGGAAATTCAGCGTGCCGATCCGCTCGACCTTGCGGCGCCAGGCGTCGAGGTATGGGGCGAGCCTCGAGGCCCGGGTGTCGGGGCTGATCCACTGCCCGGTCTTCGGATCGCCGCGCAGCACGAGTTCCGCGGCATCGCCGCGGCCGCTGCGCTCGATCGCCACCACATCGGCGGGTTCGGCCGGCGTGGCCTGCGCCGCGCTCGGGCCGGTCTCGCCCAGCCAGCGGATCACCGGCGAGGGCGCACTCGTGCTGAGCGCCGGCTCGTCGCCGCTGCGGTTTCCGGTGGCCGCCGTCGCCGCATCGGTGCCGCGCCCGGTGGCGGCGCTGGCGGCGCGCGCCGCGCGCTGCGCGTCCGGGCTGCCGGTCGCCAGCTCATGCGTGTTGCCGGCGCCGAGCTGCGTGCGCTGCGCCAGGTAGGCGGCGCGGTCGTTGCGGCTCGCGGTCGGCAGCTCGTCGCTGACCAGCAGCACTTCCATGCCGGGCGCCGCCGGGGCGCGATCGCCGATGCTGAAGGTCAGGCCGAGGATCACGATCGCATGCGCGATGCCGGCCATGAACAGCATTGCCGTGAGCCGTTCGCGCACCGGCGCGCCGCCTTCGCCGCCGCCCTTGAGGGCGCGCAGCCCACCACGCAGCGGGGGAGCGGTGGTATTCACCGCGCTTGCGCGGCCCGCGCCGGTTCGGTAAGCGCGGCGCGCAGCCGCGTATCGATCGCCTGCAGCAGCAGCGCAGCGGCATCGACGCCGAACTGCGCCTGCAGTTCGCGCACGCCGGTGGGACTCGTGACGTTGATCTCGGTGACGAAGCCGCCGATCACATCCAGCCCGACGAACAGCATGCCGGCCGCGCGCATCGCCGGTCCGATCTGCGCCGCCAGCCACCGGTCGCGCTCGTTGAGCGGCCGGGCGACGCCCTTGGCGCCCGCGGCGAGGTTGCCGCGGTGGTCGTGCGCACCCGGAATGCGCGCCAGCGCGTATGGCAGCGGCTCGCCGTCGACGAGCAGCACGCGCGCATCGCCGGTCACGGCGATCTCCGGCAGGTATTTCTGCACGATCGCGAAACGCGCGCCGTAGTCGGTCAGCGTCTCGTAGACGACCGAGGCGTTCTTGTCGCCCTTTGCCACCACGAAGATCGAGCGCCCGCCCATGCCGTGCAGCGGCTTGCAGACGATCGTGCCGTGCTCGGCCGCGAACGCTGCCATCTGCTGCATGTCGCGCGTGACCAGCGTCGGCGCGCAGCACTGCGGGAACCAGGCGGTGTAGACCTTCTCGTTCATGTCGCGCAGGCCGCGCGGCCGGTTGACGACCAGCGCGCCGGCCAGTTCGGCGCGCTCGAGGATGTAGGTGGCGTAGATGTACTCGGTGTCGAACGGCGGGTCCTTGCGCATCAGCACGACGTCGAAATCGCCGAGCACGCGCGTCACCGGTTCGCCGAGCGTGAACCAGTCATGCGGGTCGGCGCGCACGGTCAGCGCGCGCGTGCTTCCTTCGGCGACACCGTCGCGCAACCGCAGATCGTGCATTTCCGCGTAGTGCAGCTCGTAGCCGCGCGCCGCGGCCGCCAGCAGCAGGGCGAGGGTCGTGTCCTTCTGGTACTTGATGTGATCGATCGGATCCATCACCACCAGGAGCCTTGCGGGCGTATTCATGTTCGCATCCTAAATTATGTCGCCGGACGCGGCTCCGGAGTGCTCAAAACGTGACGCAGGTGGCATAGCCGGAGGGGTGCCGATATGTTAAAAAGATGAAATCTACAGAGGGCGTCGCGCAGGTCACAGCGCATCCACATGCAGGTGTACGACCATGGAATTCAATGCCCAAAGGAGTGAGCCGGACTTGAACGACGCTGCCTCGCCGTTCCGTGGCCTGAAGGTGCTGGTCATCGACGACAGCAAGACCATCCGGCGCACCGCCGAGACGCTGCTCGCCAAGGAAGGCTGCGAGGTGTACACCGCCGTCGACGGGTTCGACGCGCTCACCAAGATCGCCGACCACCAGCCCGACATCGTGTTCGTCGACATCATGATGCCGCGGCTCGACGGCTACCAGACCTGTGCGCTGATCAAGCACAACAAGGTGTTCCGCACGATTCCCGTCATCATGCTGTCCTCCAAGGATGGACTCTTCGACCGCGCCCGCGGCCGCATCGTCGGCTCCGAGCATTACCTGACCAAGCCCTTCACCAAGGACGAACTGCTCGGCGCCATTGAAGCGCAGATCGGGAGATAGTCCATGGCGCTGATCCTCATTGTCGACGATTCGCCCACCGAAGTGCACGTCATGAAGAAAGCACTCGAACGGCATGGTTACCGCACCGCGGTGGCGGGCGACGGCGCGGAAGGCATCCGGCTCGCGCGCCAGATGCATCCCGACCTCATTTTCATGGATATCGTCATGCCGGGCGTCAACGGCTACCAGGCCACGCGCACGCTGTCGAACGACCCGGATACGAAACAGATCCCGATCGTCATGGTCACGTCCAAGGGGCAGGAGACCGACCGCATCTGGGGCCTGCGCCAGGGAGCCGTGGATTACATGGTCAAGCCGGTGTCGATGGATCAGCTGGTCGAGAAGGCGCAAGCCGCGCTCGCCGCTTAAATGGGTTCGAGCGCTTCGTTAAAGGCACTGCGCGACCGGCCGTACGAACTCCTCGCGGAGCTCGAGCGCCGTGGCCGCAGCGCCACCGCCAGTCCCGAAACCCCGGGCGCCGCCGGCGCCGAATGGGTCGGCGTCGCGGTGCGCATGGCAGGCGAGCTGTACCTGGTGGCGCGCGAGGAAGCGCGCGAAGTGCTGGGCGTACCCGCGCCGCTGACGCGCGTGCCGGGCGCACGCGGTTGGGTGCTCGGCCTCGCCAACATCCGCGGCCAGCTCTATCCGATCATCGACCTGCGCGCGTTCCTCGGCGGCGGGGCCTCGCCGCTCACAAGGCTGACGCGCATCCTGGTCGTCAATCATCGCGACGTGCCTGCCGGCCTGGTCGTCGATGAAGTGCTCGGCTTCCGGCGCTTCAGCGAAGGCGCCTTCAATGTCGACGTGCCGACGACCATCGTGCAATGCCGGCAGTACCTGGCCGGTTCGTTCCGCCACGAGCAGGAGCAGTTGCCGGTGCTGAGCCTGCGCAAACTCCTCGAAGACCCGGCGTTCACGGCGGCCTCGGCTTGAACGCGGACGATCTCATCGACACACGCCTGCTGCGCCGGCTGACGTTGGCCGCGGCCGGCCTGGTGATCGGCGGCGCAGCCTGCTGGTTCGTGGCCGGCGGGATGGGCACGCTGGGTTACATCGGCGCCGGGCTTGCGCTCGTGGCGCTCGCGCCGCTCGGCCTGTTGCTGGTGCAGCTCAGCGCGCTGCGGCGCGCGGCGGAACGGCAACTGCAGGCGACCGCGACGCAGCGCCAGGAGAACGAACGCAACCAGCGCTCGATCCTCAAGCTCCTCGATGAAATGGCCAGCCTCGCCGACGGCGACCTGACCGTGCAGGCGACCGTCACCGAAGACATCACCGGTGCGATCGCCGATTCGGTGAACTACGCCGTCGAGGCGCTGCGCAAGCTGGTCGCGACGATCAACGCCTCGGCGATGCAGGTCGATGCCTCCGCCCGCCAGACGCAGGCGCTCGGCGCGCAGCTCGGCAAGGCCAGCGGCGTGCAGACCAAGCAGATCGCCTCGGCCACCGAATCGATCGCCGCGATGGCGGCCTCGACCGAGGAAGTTTCGGGCAACGCCGAGCGCGCCGCCGACGTCGCGCGCCACTCGGTCGACGTGGCGCACAAGGGCGGCGAGGCGGTGCGGCGCACGATCGACGGCATGAACACGATCCGCGAGACGATCCAGGAGACCAGCAAGCGCATCAAGCGGCTGGGCGAGAGCTCGCAGGAAATCGGCAACACCGTCGAGCTGATCAGCGACATCGCCGAGCAGACCAACATCCTCGCGCTCAATGCCTCGATCCAGGCCTCGATGGCCGGCGAAGCGGGCCGCGGTTTCGCCGTGGTCGCCGACGAAGTGCAGCGGCTGGCCGAGCGCGCCGCCACCGCGACCAAGCAGATCGACGTGCTGGTGCGCACGATCCAGGCCGATACCAACGAAGCGGTCGTGTCGATGGAACGCAGCACCACCGACGTCGTCGGCGGCGCGTTGCTGGCCGAGAACGCCGGCGCCGCGCTGACCGAAATCGAACAGGTGTCGAACCAGATCGCGAGCCTGGTACAGAACATCTCGGTCAGCGCGCGCAGCCAGTCGGCCGCGGCGCAGAACATCGCGCGCAATACGCAGGTGCTGCGCGAAGTGAATACGCAGACCTCGGAAAACACGCAAGCGACCGCCCAGGCGATCCTCAAGATGGCGGAGCTGGCCGCGGCGCTGCGCAAGTCCGTCGCCGGATTCCGGCTGCCAGCGGGCACTCCCGC
>JAFEDW010000080.1 GCA_018241455.1 Pseudomonadota bacterium
CGCGCCTCCTTGAGGCTGGCGACGAGCTTCTTGGCGATCAGCTGCTCGATGCCTTGCTTGACCGTGATGACGCGCCGCGCCTCCGCCAGGTTCGTCTCGATCTTGCCGAGGTCCAGGCAGCGCTGGTCGATGCCGCGCGCGCCGAGGCGCAGCCGCAGGATGTCGAGCAGCTGCCCCAGCTGGAATTCGCTCTGCGCGCGCAGCGTGATCAGGTAATCCTGCAGCTCGAATCTCGCCCCGGTGCCGCGCAGGTCGTAGCGCTTGTCGAGTTCGCGCGTGGCCTGGTCCACCGCGTTGGTGAGTTCGTGTGCATCGACCTTCGAGACCGCGTCAAACGAGGGCATGGGCGTCACTCACTGCGGCGCAAACGGGCGCGCCGGCGATGCATCATACGCCGCCGGTATCACCGGGCTGGCGATTGACGACCACGATGGTCGCCTTCGGGAAGAAATTGAAGGTCGAGGCCGTCGCCCACGTGTACGCGCCCATCTGCCGGCCGACGACGAGGTCGCCGATATTCAGCTTCGGCAGCTGCAGCGCCTCGGCGATGACATCGATGCCGTCGCAGGTCGGTCCGGCGAGCACCGAGGGCAGCAGCGGGCCGTCGCGCATCACGCTGACCGGGTAGCGCGCGTGGTCGTAGAGCTGGCCGCTGTAGGAGCCGTAGAGCCCGTCATCGAGGTAGTACCACCAGTGGCCTTCGCGCTGCGCGCGCCCCATGACGGTCGCGACGCCGATCGCCGCCGGACCGACGATGTAGCGGCCCGGCTCGGCGATGACGCGTACCCGCTTCGGCAGCTGCGCCAGCGCGCGGCGGATCGGCGCGCAGTAGCGGTGGATGCCGGCGGCCCGTTCGCCGTAGTCGATCGGGAATCCGCCGCCGATGTCGAGCGTGTCGCAGGCGCCGAGCCGTTCGCGGCGCGCCGCGGCCAGCAGCGCGGCGCAGACCTCGATCGCCTCGGCGTGCTTGGCGGCATCGACCGCCTGCGAGCCCACGTGGAACGAAAAGCCGCGCACTTCGACATCCAGGCTTGCGGCGAGCCGCGCCAGTGCCAGCGCCTGCTCCGGATCGCAGCCGAACTTGCGCGACAGGTCGCAGACCGCGCCGGGGCTGCGGAACGACACGCGCAGCAGCAGTGACGCGCGCCCCGCATGCGCGCGGAACTTGCGCACCTCGTCCGGGTTGTCGGCGACGAAGATCGTGACGCCGTGCTCGAGCGCGTTGCGGATGTCGCGCGCGCGCTTGATCGGATGCGTGTGGATGCAGCGCGCACCCGGCACGCCGACCGCTGCGGCCACCAGCACTTCGCCGGTGGTGGCGAGGTCGAGCCAGCCGCCGGCGTCGATGACGGCGCGCACGACAGCCGGGTGCGGCAGCGGCTTCAGTGCATAGTGCAGGTCGACGCCCGGCAACGCGCGCGCCAGGCTCCGGTACTGCTCGCGCACGCGCGCGCAGTCGACGATCAGCAGCGGGGATCCGAACTCGGCCACCAGGCGGCGGATCTGCGCCGGCTCGAACGGATCGATACGGCCGCGGCGACTCACGGCAGGTCGCCGGGATCCGGGGCCGTGCCAGCCGCCGCGCGCGTCAGGCGATCGCGCACCGCGTCCCAGCTTTCGTCCGCGGGAATCTCCTGCACCAGCAGCATCGCCGCGCCGACCTTGTCGAGCGTGCGCAGGTGCGCGTACAGGTCGTGCGCGTAGCTGTCGATGCGCGTGCCGGCGTTGATCCACGTGACGCTCCGAAAGGTGCCGAGCGGCGGCCGTTGCGCCAGCACGCCGATGCGCACGCCGCCTTGCGAAAGCTCCTGCGCCAACCGTTCGATCTGGCCGGCAGCCACGAGCCGGAGCGGCGTCACCGGTGCGTAGTGCGCGGTCGCGGAGCCGGGCACGCGCGGCGCATCACCACCGGGCCCGCTCGCCACCTCGCCCACCTCGCGCCGCAACTGCGACAGCGTGATGTGCCCGGGCCGCAGCAGGCGCACCTCGCCGTGCACGCAGGCGACGATGGTCGATTCGAGCCCGACCTTGCACTCGCCGCCGTCGAGCAGCACGCGCACGCTGTCGCCGAATTCCTCGCGCACGTGCTCGGCGCGCGTGGGGCTGACGTGCCCGTAGCGATTCGCCGACGGCGCCGCGATGCCGCCGCCGAACGCCGTCAGCAATTGCAGCGCCATCGGATGCGAGGGCACGCGCACGGCCACCGTGTCCTGGCCGCCGGTGACGATGTCGAGCACCTTCGGCTCGCGCGGCAGCACCAGCGTCAGCGGGCCCGGCCAGAATCGTTGCGCGAGTTTCGCGGCCGCGTCCGGCACATCGCGCGCCCAGCGATGCAGGAAGCGTGCGCTGTCGAGATGCACGATCAGCGGATGCCAGGCGGGGCGCTCCTTGAGCGCGAAGATCTTCTGCAGCGCCGTGGCATGCTGCGCGTTGGCGCCGAGGCCGTAGACCGTCTCGGTCGGAAACGCCACGATGTCGCCGTCGCGCAGCGCCTGCACGGCGGCGTTCAGCTCCAGTTGCGTTGCCCTGATTGCCTTGGCCATGGACGGGTCGACCGCCGGCGCTACTCGAGCTGCACCCGGTCCCACTGGTCGCCGTGCCGCAGCAGTTCGTAGGCGGGCCAATAGTGACGGTCGAGCTTCAGCGTGATCATCTCCGGCGCGCCGTTGATGGCCAGCGTCTTGATGCGCAGCGAGGCGCGATCGGGGCGTCCGGTGGCCAGCTTCAGGAAGCTGTCCAGGTCGGGCGTCGGCTGGCCGTCGACCTCGACGATGCGGCGTCCCGGTATCAGGCCGTAGCGGCTGGCCGGAGAGCCGTAGGAGAAATACGCCACGTACACGCCGCTCGGTTCGATGCCACGCTGCACGCTGAGCGCGCGATGGCTGGCCTGCAGCGTCGCGCCCTCCCACAGCACCACGCGATCGATGTCCTGGCCGCTCAATGAAGCGGTCCGCACCGTGAACGTGTGCTCGCCGTCGGTGCGCCAGATGGTCACCTGCACGGCATCGCGCGTCGCGACCGCGCGCTCGACATCACGGAACCCGGTCACGACCTGGCCGTCGACGGCCAGCAGCAGGTCACCGGGCTGCAGCAGCTGCGCCGCGCTCGAGCCACCGACGAGCCGCGTGATGCCCAGCACCTGGCGGCGGCTGGGGTCGCTCTGCTGGATGCGCTTCATCCAGGCTTCGCTCAGGCCCAGTCCGTGCGCCACCGCCAGCGTCTGCGTGACGAACTCGGCCTCGAGCGAGTGCAGCGGCGCACCGCGGCGCGCCAGGTCGAGCGTCTCGGCCACCAGGTCGGCGTTCACGCCGCGATTCTGCTGCACCAGCTCACGCCCGTTGTCGGAGGCGAAACTGGCCCACAGGCCACGCACGCGGCCGCTTCGATCGGCCAGCACCCCGACCACTTCATCGGGGGGATTGACCAGCGTGGCAACATCGATATTGCTGTCGCGGAATGCGACCGAGCGCGACAGCGGCAGCTGCAGGGGATCGACTTCGGCGATGGCCGTGCTGCGCGACTTGAGCTCGCCGTTGACATCCAGGCCGACGACATCGACCGCCTCGCCGGCGCGCAGCGGGCGCAGGTCGAGCTTCGCGGCGCGCACCGCCGACCCGCGCACCAGCGCCGGGTCGTACTGCACCACGGCGAGATTGTGCAACGGATGGATGTAGACCACCTTCGCCGGGATCTCCACGGTGCCGGCGAAGGTCAGGCGCACGTCGCCGATCGACACCGGCACCGTGTTGCGGTCCGTGATGACGAGGCCACGCTCGGCATCGACGATCAGGCCGGTGCCGTGGTAGTTGCGCTCGTTCACGCCCGAGATCGGATACGGCATGTCGAAGGTCATGCTGACCAGCGACGGCGCGAGCAGGCGTTCGGCCGAACTGCCGCTCAATGCCGGCGAAGCGAGCCCGTCACGCGCGGGCTCCGCCGCCGGCGGCGGCACCGGCAGATCCTTGCAGTCCCAATAACCGGTGGCATCGTTCCGGTCGCAATGGCGCGCCGGGAACCAGCGCCGGTCCATGTGCACCGAACGCAGCTCGGCGTGGTTGGGGTCGTCGAGCGTCAGGTAGCGCACGGTGAAGCGCGCGCCGTCGCCGAGCGCCGCAATGCCGGCCTCGAAATCCGCCAGCGTCGCGACCGGCCTCGAATTCAGCTCGGTGATGACCGCGCCGCGCGGCACGCCCGCGGCATCCAGGCTGTATCCGCCCGAGGCCACGAACACGCCGCTGATCGGCAGGTGGAAGTGGCGCGCTTCCTGGTACGAGAGCGTGTGCACGACGGCGTCACCGAACTCGAGGTAGCTCGCCGGCGTGATCGCGTGCAGGTCGCCGACTTCGAGCTGGACGTCGAACGGCCGGCCGCCGCGCTCCAGCTCGAGTTCCACGCGCTTGCCGACGGCGTCGTCGAGCACGGCCTCGAGCGGTTCGAAGCCGGTGAGCAACTGGTGGTTCACGCGCACGAGCACATCGCCCGGATTGAGCACTTTGGCGCTGGCCGAGCCGGGTTGCACACGCTCGACCACCAGCATGCCGGTGTTGGCCGGCTGCGCCGCGCGCGCGGCGGCTTCGGTTTCGGTGCGCAGCCCGAGGCGCCGCAGCTCGTCATAGGGCCGGTAGCGAAACTCGGTCTCGATCGTGCCGCGCGGCACCGGCTTGCCCTGCTGGATCAGCCGCAGCGCGCGCTGCACGCGCCCGAGCGGCAGGTAGAAACTGGTCGCCGAGCCGGTCGAGCCACCGGCATTGAGCGCGACGACGCGGCCCTGCACGTCGATGACCGGCGAGCCCGAGGATCCGCCCGAGGTGCTCGAAGCCGCCTGGATGTAGAACGTGTTGAAGTCGTTGTAGCGGCCCACGCCATAGTCGGGCGCCTCGCGGTCGAGGCGCGCGATCGTGCCCGCGAGGATCGACAGCTGCTCGCCCGCATCGTTGCCGACCACGCGGATCTCGCGCCCGATCTGCGCCGCTTCCGGCGCCAGCGGCAGGGCCGCGGGCTTCATGAATCGCAGCCGCGCCGGATCGTAGCGATAGATGCCGAAGTCATGCACCGGATCGCGATAGACGGCGCGCAGCTCGACCTCCTCGCGGTTCAGGAAAGTCGCCTCCGCGACGACGGGCCCCGGCGTGACGACGTGCCGATTGGTCAGGATCAGGCCGCGCTCGGCATCGACGACGAATCCGGTGGCCTGGGCCGTGACATTGCGTTCGGTATCGAAGGAGCGCGTCTGGTCGAGCTCGATCGTCACCACGCTGCCGGCGATGCGCTCGAGCGTGCGTGCCCAGTCGGCGGGTGGCGCCACGCTCGCGGCGACGGCGACCGGCGGCGCGCTTGCCGCCGGCGTCGCCGCCTTGGCAGGACTTGCAGCCAGCGCCGGCAGCGCGGGCCACAGGCACAGCAACGCCAGCGCCGCCAGGCGCCTCATCGGCTGCGCATCGAGTTGCCGGCGGCCACGCGGCGCGATCACAGCGCTGCCCCGAAATTCTCGCGAAAGCGCGCCGCGAATGCCGGCGGGTCGAAGTCGTGCTGCTGCGTGCCGTGCGATTCGATCTTGATCGCGCCGGCGAGCGAGGCGACGCGGCCGGTGGTCGGCCAGTCGAGGCCGCGCTGCAGGCCGTAGAGGAGACCGGCGCGATAGGCGTCGCCGCATCCGGTCGGGTCGGCGAGGCGCGCGGCACGCGCCACCGGAATGTCGTGCTGATGGCCGTCGGCGTAGATGCATGAACCCTGGCTGCCGCGCGTGACGACGAGCGCACGCACGCGCGCGGCGATGTCCTGCAGCGACCAGCCCGTGCGCTCGGTCAGCAGGCTCCCCTCGTAGTCGTTGACGGCCACCCACGCCGCGCGGCTGACCAGCGCGCGCAACTCTTCGCCGTTGAACATCGGCAATCCCTGGCCCGGATCGAAGATGAACGGAATGCCCGCCGCGGCGAACTGCGCGGCATGATCGAGCATGCCCTGGCGGCCATCGGGCGCCACGATGCCGATGCGCACGCCCGACGCTGCCGACACCTGGTTCAGGTGCGAATGATTCATCGCGCCCGGATGGAAAGCCGTGATCTGGTTGTCGTCGAGGTCGGTGGTGATGAAGGCCTGCGCCGTGAATTCTTCGGGCAGCACGCGCACGTGCGTCTGCGCGATGCCGCGTTCATCGAGCCAGCGCCCGTACGGGGCGAAGTCGTGGCCGACCGTGGCCATGATCAGGCCCGAGCCGCCGAGCAGCCGCAGGTTGTAGGCGATGTTGCCGGCGCAGCCGCCGAAATTCCGCCGCATCGACGGCGCCAGGAACGAAACATTCAGCACGTGGATGCGATCGGCGAGGATGTGCTCGCGAAAACGGCCCTCGAACACCATCACGGTGTCGTAGGCCATCGAACCGCAGATCAGAGCCGTCATAGCAATACCAACACCCACACCACGCCCAGCAGCACGAAAGCCATCAACACGGCCGCCGAGCCGATGTCCTTGGCGAGACCCGCGAGCACATGGCGCTCCAGACCGATGCGGTCCACCGCCGCTTCGATCGCGCTGTTGAGCAATTCAACGACGAGCACCAGGAACATGGGCGCCACGAGCAGCGCGCGCTCGACGCCATTGTGCCCGAGCCACAGGCCGAACGGCACCACCAGCGCCGCCAGCGCGAGTTCCTGGCGGAACGCGGCTTCCTCGCGGAAGGCGCCGACCAGTCCCTTGCCGCTCGCGCCAAACGCGCGGAACAGGCGCGTGAAGCCGCGCGGCTTGTCGCGGTCCATCATTGGAGTCGTCCCGTCACTATGATTGCGGCCTGCAAGCCAGGTCGAGTTCGCGCGCCGCGCGCACGTCGTCGAGCCGCCGCACCGGCATCGTATGCGGCGCGCCGCGCACGGTATCGGGCTCGGTGGCCGCTTCGCGCAGGATCTGCGTCATCGCCGCGACGAAGGCATCGAGCGTCTCCTTGCTCTCGGTCTCGGTCGGCTCGATCAACAGGCACTCCGGCACCAGCAGCGGGAAATACGTGGTCGGCGCATGGAAGCCGAGGTCGAGCAGCCGCTTCGCGACGTCCATCGCGGTCACGCCCTGCTGCTGCGCCAGCGACTTGAGCGTCAGGATGAACTCGTGGCTCGCGCGCCGCCGTGGATACGCGGCGGTATACCCGGCCTGCTGCAGCCGCGCCAGCAGATAGTTCGAATTGAGCGTCGCGAACTCACCGACCCGGCCCATGCCTTCGCGCCCGAGCATGCGCATGTACACGTATGCGCGCAGCAGCACCCCGGCGTTGCCGTTGAACCCGGTCAGCCGCCCGATCGACTGCGGCAGGTCGCGTTCGTCGAGCCAGCGGTAGTGTACCGCGCCGCCCTCCTCGGTGCGCGCCACGACCGGCAGCGGCATGAACGGCAGCAGCCGCGGGCCCACGCCGACCGCGCCCGCCCCGGGCCCCCCGCCGCCGTGCGGCGTCGAGAACGTCTTGTGCAGGTTCATGTGGATGACATCGAACCCCATGTCGCCCGGACGCACCTTGCCGAGGATCGCGTTGAGGTTCGCGCCGTCGTAGTACAGCAACCCGCCGGCGGCGTGCACGATGCGCGCCACTTCGCCGATGCGCCGCTCGAACACGCCGAGCGTCGACGGGTTCGTCAGCATGATGCCCGCGGTCTTCGGCCCGACAGCGGCCGCGAGCGCCGCCAGGTCGACGTCGCCGTCGGCGCCGACGCCAACTTCGCGCGCCACGCAGCCGCACATCGTCGCGGTGGCCGGATTGGTGCCGTGCGCCGCCGTCGGCACGATGATCTCGTTGCGGGCCAGGTCGCCGCGCGCGCGGTGATAGGCGCGGATCATTGCCACGCCCGCGAACTCGCCGTGCGCGCCGGCCATCGGCGAGAGCGCGACGCCCTGCATGCCGGTCACTTCCTTGAGCATCTCCTGCAGCTCGTGCATGCAGGCGAGGAATCCCTGGCTGTGCCGCGCGCTCGCGAGCGGATGGCGGCCGAGGAACTCCGGCAGCAAGGCCGCGGCATTGCAGGCGCGCGGGTTGTATTTCATCGTGCACGAACCGAGCGGATAGAAGTGCGTGTCAATCGAGAAATTCAGCTGCGACAGGCGCGTGTAGTGGCGCACCACGTCGAGCTCGCTTAACTCAGGCAACGCCGCCCGCCGGGCGCGCTTGAACGCCGCCGGCACCGACGGCGCGTGGCGTTCGGCGGCGGGCCACTGGCCGCGTGCACCGCGGCCGG
>JAFEDW010000081.1 GCA_018241455.1 Pseudomonadota bacterium
TCGCCAGCCTCAAAGAGGCGCGGCTCAAGGTCGACGCGCAGATCAACGACGGCAAGCTGCGTGTCAGCGGCAAGAAGCGCGACGACCTGCAGGCCGCGATGGCGCTGCTGCGCAAGAGCAGCACCGAACTGCCGCTGCAGTTCGAGAATTTCCGCGACTAGCGCGCCGGCCGGCCGGTTTCCGCCTGGCGCGCGCGCCACCACGGCGCGGTCAGCAATTCCGCGTGCCGTGCCAGGAACACTTGCCGCAGCGCCGGCGGTATCGCCAGGAACGGCAGCCACTGTTCGGGGAACACATCGCGCGGACCCACGTAGAACCAGGGTTCGGAGCTGCCTTCCTCTTCGTCATTGCGCGCCGTTGGCAGGTCGCGGAATTCGCACTCGCCCAGCAGCGAGACCTCGTCGTAATCGTAGAAGATCACGCGCCCGTGCCGCGTGACGCCGAAGTTCTTCAGCAACAGGTCGCCGGCGAAGATGTTGGTGCTCGCCAGGTCGCGCAGCGCATTGCCGTAGTCGATGATGGCCGCTTCGGCCGCGGCCGGTTCGGCATCGCGCAGGTACAGGTTCAGCGGCCGCAGCCGCCGTTCGATGTAGCAGTGCTCGATGATCAGGTCTTCGCCGTCGATGCGGCAGCTCTGGGCCGCCTCGGCGAGCAACTCGCTGGCGAGTGCCGGCATGAAGCGCGAGCGCGGCAGGCGCAGGCGCCGGAATTCCTGCGCGTCGACCATGCGACCGGCGCGGTCGTGGCGGAACACGAAGCGGTAGCGCTCCATGACCTCGGCGCGCGTGGTGTGCTTGGGCGCGCCGAACCGGTCGCGGATCACCTTGAACACGAGGTCGTGCGAGGGCAGCGTGAACACGATCATCACCAGGCCGCGCTCGCCCGGCGCATGCACGAAGGCGTCGATCGACTGGTCCAGGTGGCGGCGCAATGCAAAGTAGCGCTCGGTCTTGCCCTGCTTGGCTCGCCCCAGCACGGTGTACAGCTCATCGACCGGCTTGCGCGGCATGAACGAGCGCAGCAGCGTGACGGCCGCGCCGACCACCGGCAGATCGACGTGGAAATAGGAATTCGCATAGCCGAATTGCGCGCTGATTTCGTTGCGCGACAACAGCACCGACTCGACCTGTACGCCGGCCGGGCCGTTGGCAAACACGATGACCAGCGGCGTGACGGCGCTGTCGCCGATCAGCCGGCCGACCAGGAAGGCAAGGCCGGCGCGGTAGAACAGCGGCTCGATCAGTTCGATCGACTCCGGCGCCGCGCTCGGTGGTCGCGTGTCGAAGTAGCGGCCCAGTTCAGCCCCGATGCGCCGCGCCGCGAGCTCTGGTGCGGCGATCGAGCCGCCGAAGGGCAGGTCGGCGAGCACGTCGCCGATCGCCGCCTGCAAGGAGTGCGCGGCGGGATAGACACGGATCGGCACCGAGCCATGGGCGCGCCCACTGTGCGTGGCGCAGAACTCGACGTCCGGGTTCACGCCGACGGTGCCGAACAGGTCGCGCGTCACCGAGTTATAGAACGTGCGATAGAAATCGCTGTCCGGCTCCCGCTCGATCAGCCGATCGTAGGTCGTCGTGGTCGCGGCCCAGAACTCGGCGGACGCCTCGGCGCCCGCGATGCGCAGCGCCTCGAGGGCCTGTGCGACGTGCTGCTCGTACAGCTCGATGCGCGCCACGGCGTCGCGCTCGCGCGCCGGTGCATCGCCACTGCGGAAATGCGCCGCGGCGCGGCGCGTGATGATGCCGAACTCGTCGTTGTAGGCGCGGAACCGCGCCGCGATCAGGTCCGCGGCGGCTTGCGGCGTGCAGGCCGGCGGCGGGGCGAGTGCGCGTTCCGCACTCGCGGACTTGAGGGCGATCACGTTCATGCCCGCTGCCCGCCGCTCAGGACGCGACCGCCATCCGCTCCGGTTGCGCCGGCTTGGCCGCTGCCGGTGGCGTGAATTGTTCCTGCTCGGTGCTGCCGGCCAGCGCCGCGGTCGAGCATTGTCCGGCCGTGATCGCCGTCTGCACGGCATCGAAGTAGCCGGTGCCGACGAAGGCCTGGTGTTTCGCCGCGCGGTAGCCGGCACGCTCCTGCGCGAATTCGCGTTGCTGCAGCTGCGAGTAACCGTACATGCCCTGGTCGCGGTAGGCCGAGGCCAGCTCGAACATCGACAGGTTCAGCGCGTGCCAGCCGGCCAGCGTGATGAACTGGAAGCGGTAGCCCATTGCCGCCAGCTCCTCGCGCCAGCGGCTCATCGTCTGCTGGTCGACATTCTTCTGCCAGTTGAACGAAGGCGAGCAGTTGTAGGCCAGCAGCCGTTCCGGGAAGCGCGCGTGCATGGCTTCGGCAAAACGGCGCGCCTGCGCCATGTCGGGCTTCGAGGTCTCGCACCAGACCAGGTCGGCATAGGGTGCATACGAGAGACCGCGATCGATGGCCTGGTCCAGCCCGGCGCGCACATGGAAGAAGCCTTCGCTCGAGCGCTCACCGGTCAGGAAGCGTGCGTCGCGCGGATCCTGGTTCGACAGCAGCAGGTTCGCCGCGTCGGCATCGGTGCGCGCGATGATGATCGTTGGTACGCCGGTGACATCGGCCGCCAGGCGCGCCGCGACCAGCTTGTTGATCGCTTCATCGGTCGAGACCAGCACCTTGCCGCCCATGTGACCGCATTTCTTCGCCGACGACAGCTGGTCCTCGAAGTGCACCGCGGCCGCGCCGGCGGCGATCAGCGCCTTGGTCAGCTCGAACGCGTTCAGGTTGCCGCCGAAGCCAGCCTCGGCGTCGGCGACCACCGGCGCCAGCCAGTCGTGTTCGGCGCCGCCCTCGAGGTGCTGGATCTGGTCGGTGCGCAGCAATGCGTTGTTGATGCGCTCGACCATCTTGGGCACCGAGTCGACCGGATACAGGCTCTGGTCGGGATACATCTCGCCGGCGGAATTGCCGTCGCCGGCCACCTGCCAGCCGGAGCAGTAGATCGCCTTGAGGCCCGCCTGCACCGCCTGCACGGCCTGGTTGCCGCTCATGCAGCCGAGCGCGCCGATCACCGGCTCGCTGTGCAGCAGGCGCCAGAATTTCTCGGCACCGAGGCGCGCCAGCGAATGCTCGATATGCACCGAGCCGCGCAGCCGCACGACATCGGCGGCCGAGTACGGGCGGCGCACGCCCTGCCAGCGCGACTGTTGCGTCCATTCGGCCTGCAGGCGGGCAATCTGGGAGTCGGTGGTGGGGTTCATCGCAGCGGGTCTCCTGGCGGAAGGTGGGCGGTCGGTTGACAGCCTAGGGCGAAAGGGGAGAAGATTTGCACAATAGAAATTTCACAATGTGAATTTCACATATGAGCGGCCTGCTACGCCAGGGACACTTCCTCGGCACCAAGCTCAAGGCACTGCGCAAGCGCAACGGCCTGACGCTCGACGAGCTGTCGGCGCGCTGCGTGCAGCTCGACGCCGCGGCGGCGCCCTCGGTCTCGTACCTCAGCATGATCGAGAACGGCAAGCGCATGCCCTCGGCCGGGCTGCTGGCGATGCTCGCCGGGCTGTTCGGCAAGGAGGCGCGCTGGTTCCTCGACGAGAACACGGCGGTCGAGAGCACGCCGGCGCGGCGCGAGCGCGGCGGGCTCGAGGCGATGCCGCTCGAGCCGGCGTTCCTGTTCTCGCATGAACTGCTGCAGAACGCGCTGCCCGAGCTGCTGTCGCAGACCGGCACCAGCGGCCGGCAGTTCGCGCAATTGCTGATCCGCGTCTGGCAGGAGACGCACCACAACGACTTTCCCGACATCGAGCGCGCCGCCGAAGCGGTGGGGCATCGCGAGCTGCCGCTGTCGCTGGAAAAACTGCAGGGCATCTGTCGCCGCGTCGGGCTGCAGGTGCGCTGGTTCGAGCCCGAACGCGCCAGCGCCACGGCGCCGCTGCTGCGGGCGCGCTTCGAACCACCCGACACCGTGCTGGTGAACCGGCAGCTGCGCACGCAGGAGGAACGGCTGCGCTATGAGCTGGCCTATTTCATCGGCCACAAGCTGTTGCACAACGGCGATGGGCTGCTCTCGCCGCGCACGGCCAGCTGGAGCGCCGAAATGGACGGCCAGTTGGGCGCCGCGGCCGCCGTCGGCATGGGCGCGCAGGACGTGCTCTACGCCTGGCGCGACTTCGAGTGCAGTTTCTTCGCCGCCGCGCTGTTGTGCCCGCGCGCGCCGTTCCGCCGCTTCCTGGCGCGCGAGGCCCACCGCCTGTCGGCGGGGGTCAAGCTCGGCGTCACCACGGCGGTGGTCATGCGCCGCATGACCGCGGTGTCCCCGTACCGGCATTGGCACTACTTCGATGCCTATCCGCCCGGTTTCCTGCGCGCCGTCTACCGCGGCAACGGCATTCCGCTGCCGTGGGGCAACATGAGCCTGGTCTCCGATCCCTGCCCGCGCTGGGCCGTGTTCCGGTTGCTGGGCCATGCGCCGCCGCGCTCCGGGCTGCAGCAACCGCATTCGCAGATTTCAGTGATGCAGGATGGCAAACGCGCGCGGCTGTACTGCTGCCATTCGGTGGTGACGCGCGATGCCGCGCGCGCCGTGCACGTGCAGTCGGTGGGCGTCGACCTGGAGCCGGCGCTGGCCGCGCAGGGCCACGATGCCGAGGCGCTGATTGCCGAGGTGGCACAGGCCTGCGCGCGCGCCGGCGGCGACGCGCCGATTCCGGGCACGCTGGCCGCGGCGCTGCGGACCGTGGCGCAGGTGCTGAACATCCACTGGATCGGCGACGCGCTCGCCACGCCGGCCGGCATCATCTGTCCGCGCAGCGGCAGCTGTCCGCGCACGCCGCGGCGCTGTGCCGCTGGCCGCGGATGATTCACGCGGGCAGCGGCGGCAGCGTGAAACAGCGGCGCGCCGCCGGCGATTCCAGCACCGCGCGCGGGTAATAGGCCAGCAACGCGTCGCGGAGCATGAGTTGCGGATGGTGCGCGCGGAAGTCCGCCCAGCTGTCGCAGTGCGGGCCGGCGCGCAGTCGCTGGTTGATCAGCGCCATGAAGGCCACCGTGATGGTCTCGTGGTAGCGCTCGGGTTTCCCGAGCGCGCGTGCATAGCGGTCGATCGCGCTGCACATCGACGCCGTGGCCTGCGGGAACGATGCCTGCCGCAGGTACAGGTAGCCGGCGCGCACATGCGCCGCGTGATCGAAGCGCTCCGGCGGCAGGCTGCAGTCCTCGAGCGCGGCGAGGAAGCGGGCGTCCTCGTCCGCCGCGCCAGGCGTTGCGGCAGTTGCGGCGCCGGGCGGGTGGCGGGTACCTTGGTCACTCGCAGCCATCGGAGCCTCCCATGATCGAAGTCCAGCGCGTCCAGACCGGCGTGCGCATCGAAGCCACGCTGCTCAAGGTGCTCAAGGGCCTGGCCGAGTCGAAGGACCTCAGCCTCGGCGACCTGCTCGAGGGCATCTGCCTGCACGCCTTCGAGGGCAAGCAGCCGTTCTCGCGCGCGACGCGGGCGCAGATCGGGCAGCTCAGGCAGGTCTACGGGCTGAAGCTGACGGCCGCCGACAGCCACCGGCTGGCGGACGCGCCGCGCGGCGCCGCGCGCCGCCGCTGATCTTGGTACCATAGTACCAAGGTACAAGACTCCGGGCAATCGCGGCCGGCGAGCCGCGCCGGTGGGGCGGCGGCGCCCCGGTCAGCCCGCGGCGGCGGGATCCCGGCCGAGCTCGCGCAGCAGCTCCGCCAGGCTCGCCAGCGGCGGCGAGCACTGGCTGCCGCGGCAGACGTAGGCGACGCCGTCCGCCTGCGGCGGCTTGGACGCGAGCGCGGGCGGCAAATCCATGCCATGGTCGGGCACGGCCAGCACGCTGCGCCGCGGCGCGTAGACGGGCGCGAGCGCACGTCGCCAGCCGTCGATGCGCGCTGCAGGCCCGCGCAGGATCACGATGACCGGGGGCGAGAGCCATTCCTCCAGCGCCTGCAGCAGGCTGGCATGGCCGGGCGGGTACTCGTTGAGCTGCGCCCAGGCGGCGCGCAGCGTGCGCTCGGCCGCGTCCAGGTAGCGGGTCTCGCCGAGCAGGAAGCCGTAGCGCTGCAGGACGCTTGCCGCGATGCCATTGCCGGCGGGCAAGGCCTCGTCGCCGAACGACTTGGGACGGGCAATCAGCGCCTCGTGCCCCGCGGCCGTGAAGTAGAACCCGCCGCGTTCCGGGTCCGCAAAATGCTCGAGCACCACGTCGAGCAGCCGCGCGCCGAAACGCAGCGCGTCGGCATC
Organism: Pseudomonadota bacterium; assembly: GCA_018241455.1. Classification (GTDB taxonomy): domain Bacteria; phylum Pseudomonadota; class Gammaproteobacteria; order Steroidobacterales; family Steroidobacteraceae; genus FEN-1191. Next base: position 6,215 of record JAFEDW010000081.1, read on the forward strand.
GAAGCGCACGGCCGAAAGCTCGAGGATCGCGTCGGCCAGGAACACGTGGTCGTCGAGGTAGGCGGCGAGGCGCGCTTCGCCGCCAGCGCTGGTGGCGAGCAGCCGCCCGTCGCGCCAATGGTGCTGGCGCAGGAAGGCGAGTGCGTCGGCGGCATGCTGCGCCAGCTCGTCGCGCTCCAGCAATCGGGCGGCGGTCGCGAGGCCCCGGATCGCCAGCGCATTCCAGCTGGTGAGGATCTTCTCATCGCGCCCGGGGCGGATGCGGCGCGCGCGCAGCGCCATGAGCTTGCCGCGCGCGCTCGCCAGCAGCGCGTCGATCGCCGCCACGCTGCTGCCCAGCGTCGCCGCGAGCGGTTCGAGGCCGGTGGCGACGATCAGATGATGCGCGTGGCCCTCGAAGTTCGGCGGCAGGTCGAGTCCGTGGCGAGCCGCGAACACGGCGTATTCATCGCCCGACAGCGCCTGGCGAACCTCGGCCGGCTGCCACACGTAGTAACTGCCTTCGACGCCGGCGGCGTCGGCGTCCAGGCTGGAATAAAAGGCGCCGCCCGGTGCCCGCAGTTCGTCGCGCATCCAGTCCGCGGTGCGGTGCGCGACCCTGGCGAACAGCGGCTCGCCCGTCGCGGCCGCGGCTTCGGCGTAGGTGCCGAGCAGCAACGCGTTGTCGTACAGCATCTTCTCGAAATGCGGGATCTCCCAGCGTCCGTCGACGCTGTAGCGGTAAAAGCCACCGCCGAGCTGGTCGAACAGCCCGCCTTCGGCCATGCGCGTCAGCGTCAGCGTCGCCATGTACAGCGCCTTGAGGTCCGGGGCCTGGCCGTGCGCGCTCTGCCACCAGTCGCGCAAGCTCCGCTGCACCAGTGGTGCGTGCGGGAATTTCGGCGCCGGGCCGAAGCCGCCCCATTCGGCATCGAAACTGCGTTCGAGCTGCGCGCGACAGGATTGCAGTGGCGCGGCATCGAGCGTCACGGCCCCTGCGGCCGGCGGCGACTGCAGTTCGCCCAGCGCCTGCACCACGGCACCGGCGGTGGCGCGCAGCTCGGCTTCGTGGTCGCGGTAGTAGTCGGCCACGTGGTTCAGCAGCGTGCTGAAGGCGGGCATGCCGTGGCGCGGAACCGGCGGAAAATAGGTGCCGCCGAAGAACGGGCGCTGGTCATCGTGCATCAGGAACATCGTCAGCGGCCAGCCGCCGCCGCGCCGCGCGATCAGCTGGTGCGCGAGCTGGTACAGCCGGTCGAGGTCGGGACGCTCCTCGCGGTCCACCTTGATGTTGACGAAGCGCGTGTTCATCAGCGCGGCGGTAGCCTCGTCCTCGAAGGATTCATGCGCCATGACGTGGCACCAGTGGCAGGCGGCATAGCCGATCGACAGCAGGATCGGCCGCCGCTCGCGGCGCGCGAGCGCCAGCGCTTCCTCGCCCCAGGGGTACCAGTCGACCGGATTGCCGGCGTGCTGGCGCAGGTACGGACTGGTTTCGGCCGCGAGGCGGTTGCGGTGGGCTTGCTGTGACATCGCCGATGATCGCGCCGGGGCGTCATTGAGTAGAATGCGTGCCACTATACGCGAGACACCAGGCGGGCCATGGTCGAGGAGCTTTCCGCAGAATCAGCCGGCGATGATCCGCCGGTGTCCGGCGCCGGACAGGCGCTGCCGATCCTGCGCCTGAAGCGCGGCGAGGACCGGCGCCTGCGCGCCGGCCACCTGTGGGTGTTCTCGAATGAAGTGGATATCGGCGCCACGCCGCTGACCGCGTTCGCGCCCGGCGCGCACGCGCGCGTGCACGACTATCGCGACCAGTTCCTGGGCTACGCCTACGTGAACCCGCACGCGCTGATCTGCGCGCGCATCCTGAGCCGCAGCCCCGTGCACCCGATCGACCGGTCGCTGCTGGTCCATCGGCTGAAGGTGGCGCTGGCCTTGCGCGAACGGCACTACGCGGCGCCGTATTACCGCCTGGTGTTCGGCGAAGGCGACGGGCTGCCCGGGCTG
>JAFEDW010000082.1 GCA_018241455.1 Pseudomonadota bacterium
TCCATTGGGCTCGGTCTCCGTAGTGTGCGAATTCAGATCAGCGATGACAGCGCGAGGATCATCGGCAACGCAAGCACCGCGATCAAGGTCTCCATCAGCGTCCAGGTGAGCAGCGTCTCGCCGATGCTGAGCTTGAAGTATTCCTTCACCAGCCAGAAGCCCGCATCGTTCACGTGCGAGAGCATCAGCGATCCGGCGCCGGTGGCCAGCACCAGCAGCTCGCGGCTGACACCGGGATAAAGCGGCAGGAGCGGTGCGATCAGGCCCGAGCCGGTGATGACCGCCACCGTGGCCGAGCCGGTGACGATGCGCACCGCGCCGGCGGCCATCCAGGCGAGCAGCAGCGGGGAGGCGCCGTGTTCCGCGGCCATGCGGCCGATCACGTCGCCGACGCCGGTCGCGATGAACACCTGCTTGAAGCCGCCGCCGGCGCCGATGATCAGGATGATCGATGCCATCGGCCGCAGGCACTCATCCAGCAGTTGCATGACGCGCTGGCGCCCCAAGCCGCTGCGCGCGCCGAGCGTGTAGAGCGACAGCAGCAGCGCCAGCAACAGCGCGACGATCGGATGGCCGAGCCAGTCGGCGATCGTGCGCAGCAACGCGCCCGCGGGGCAGAACGCGTCGGCGGCCGAGCGCAGCAGCATCAGCAGCGCCGGCAGCAGGATGGTCGCGATCGTGATGCCGAACCCGGGCCGATGTGCCGGCTCGACGAGTGCCGGGCCCACGGCATCGCGACCCAAGCGGCCGGGCACCAGGCGTGAAATCAGGCTGCCAAACACTGGCCCGGCCAGCACCGCGACCGGGATCGCGACGATCAGCCCGTACAGCATGGTCTTGCCCATGTCCGCGCCGTAGGCCAGTACCGATACGGTCGGCCCGGGATGCGGCGGCACCAGGCCGTGCAGCACCGACAGGCCGGCGAGCAACGCCATGCCCACCTTGATCGGCGCCACGCCGACGCGCGCTGCGACGACGAACACCAGCGGCACCAGCAGCACGAAGCCGATCTCGAAGAACAGCGGGATGCCGACGAGGAAGGCCGCGCACAGGATCGCCCAATGCACGCGTTGCGGACCGAAGCGATCGACCAGCGTGTGCGCCACGCGATCGGCGCCACCCGAGGCAGTGAGCAGCCGCCCCAGCATCGCACCCAGTGCCAGCACCAGCGCGACGAAGCCGAGCACGTCGCCGACGCCTTTCTGCAGCGCCGCCAGCAGTGACTCGACCGGCATGGCCGAGAGCAGGCCCAGGAACAGCGAGGCCAGCAGCAAGGCAAGGAAGGCGTGCAGCCGCAGCCCCGAGACCAGCACGACGAGGAACGCGACCGCCGCCGCGACGTTCAGCAGCAGCTGCGTATCGTGGGTCATGCGGGCTGCAGCCATGCGGCGAGCGTCGCCAGCAGTTCATCGATCGGACGCGCGGCGTCGAGGATGAGCGTGTGCGGCTCGTCCACCGGGCGCTCGAGCGTGCGGAACTGGCTGTCGACCAGCGTCACCGGCATGTAATGCGTGGGGCGCTGCGCGACGCGCTCCATTGCCAGCGGCTGCGGGACATCCAGCAGCACGACGTGCAGGCCGGGAATGCCGGCGCGCAGGCGCTCGCGGTAACTGCGCTTGAGCGCGGAGCAGGCCAGCACCGGCGCCGGCGGCCCGGCGTGCGCGCGCATCTCGGCCACCAGGCGGTCGAGCCAGCCCGCGCGATCCGCATCCCCGAGTGCGATGCCGGCGCGCATCTTCGCCACGTTGGCCGGCGCATGGAACTGGTCCGCTTCGATGAACGGTGCCTGGCAGCGCCGCGCCCAGGCTTCAGCCAGCGTGCTCTTGCCGCTTCCACTAACGCCCGCGACCAGCAGCGGATATGGGTTCATGCCGCATGTTACTGCGCCGCGGGCCCGAGCAGCCGCAGCGCGCCATCGACGATCGAGCGTTCGACGCAACCGGGCGCGAACGAAGACTTGCTGACCTCGAAGGTGTTGCCGCGCGCGTACATGGCCTCATCGGGCAGGTAACCGGAGTAGCCGTTGGCCAGCGTCAGCGTGACGAGTTGCGACTGGCGCTGGCCGAGCCGCTCGCGCAAGTGGCGATCGATCAGCGTGGTCACTTCACCCGAGACGCCGATCAGTTCCACCGGTCCGATGCCGAGCCGTGACACGCGCACCGAGCGGGTCTGCGGCTCTTGCGTTGTTGCAGCATCCGGCCTGGTCGCGCACTGGATGACCGACTGCGCAGCGTGGAGCGGCGCGGTGACCTCCTGCGGTGCGAGGCGATCGGTGACGCGGATGATCTCCAGCGCCAGCGCCTGGCCGAGTCGCTGCGTGAGCGTGAATCCGGCCGCCTGCAGGTCGGTCAGCTGCACCTTGCCATCGCTCCCGGGCTCCGCGTGGATCGACATCATGATCGGGTTCTGGTCACCCGCCGCGCCGCTGGTCCAGAAGGCCTGCGTGCGTTGCGCCGCGTAGTGCTCATCGACGAAGCGGTCGGCCACGCCCGGGATATCGGCGCTGACCAGCGCCGCATGCGCGCCGGCGGTGTCTGAGCTGTAGAGCGTCACGGCATGCACGGCGTAGTTCGCCAGGATCGCGAGCGGACTGCCGTCGTCGCGGAAGAATCCGACCACGCGCACGGTCTTGTCCGAGGCGCCTTCCGGATCCTGGCCGAGGATGAAGCCGCCCGGCACGGCCTCGTCGCGATTCATGTTGACGTAGGCCGCACCGCTCCCGGCGCCGACACGCACCGGCTCGAGCCGCGCTTGCGCCTGGCCAATCGCCTCCAGCACACCCCGCGTGACGACCTCCGCATAGCCGTTGTCCATCGACCACGGGACGGTGTGCACGTGCGTCGCGACGAGCAACACATGGTTGCGATCGATGCCGAAGTCAGCCGCGATGTGCGTCAGCAACGCCTCGCAGAAATCATCCGGCAACATGATCACATCCGCGACGACGATGAGCGCCTTCGAGCCGCGGCCCTGCAGCACCAGCGCGCGTGCATACAGCGAATCGTGCACGCCGACCAGCGGCGAATCATTGTTGTTGCGGATCGGGAATTGCGACGGCAGCGGATCGATCAGCGCCTTGCCGGTGCCGGCCAGCAGGCCGTCCGCGGCCGCCGCCGCGGCGTTGGCGGTCGTCGCAGCCTGCGCGGTCAACAGCAACGCCGCTGCGAACACGCACCGCGAACGTGTCAGCACGCGCACGTCACACCACGCGATTCGCCGCCGCGACCTTGGCGTACCAATAGGCGGAATCCTTCATCGTGCGGCGCTGCTGGTGGTCGAAGTCCACGTAGGTGAGGCCGAAGCGTTGCGTGTAGCCCTGCGCCCATTCGAAGTTGTCCATCAGGCTCCAGCAATGATAGCCGCGCACCGGCACGCCGTCGTTGATCGCGCGCGACAGCGCCAGCAAGTGCGCGCGCAGGTACGCGATGCGCTTCGGGTCATGGATATGGCCCTCGGCATCGGGCTTGTTGTTGTAGGCCGCGCCGTTCTCGGTGATCTCGATCGGACGCGAGCCGGTGACCCGCTGCATGTCCTTCAGGATGTCGTAGAAACCCTGCGGGTAGATATCCCAGCCGAAGTCGGTCTTCTCATCGGGCCCGGCCGCCCAGTCGACCGTGACGTCGAGGCCCGGCACGCCGCTGTTCTGCGCCGACGCGGCGACGCGCGTCTGCGAGTAGTAGTTCAGCCCGACGAAATCGAGGTCGGCGCGCATCACTTGCTCATCGCCGGCGCGCCAGCCTAGCAACGCTTCCTGCTCGAGCGCGGGCAATACGCCGTCCGGGTATTTGCCGGTCAGCGCCGGCACGATGAACCAGAGGTTGGAGAGCTTGGCCATCTGCTCGGCGGCGGCGCGATCGGCCGGCGAATCGGTCGCGGGGATGTGCGGCGACACATCGTAGACGCTGCCCACCTTGAGCCGCGCATTGGCGGCCTTCAGCGCGCGATAGCCCAAACCATGTGCGAGGTTGACGGTGTGTGTCGATTTCAGGAACGCGAGCGCGTCCTTGCGGCCGGGCGCGAACACGCCTTGCCAGTAGCTGAGTTGCGTGAACGCCTTGGGTTCGTTGAACAGGCTCCAGTGCCCGATGCGATCGCCGAGCGCGCGGCCCATGATCGTCGCGTAGTCGGCGAAGCGCGCCGCCGTGTCGCGGTTGGGCCAGCCGCCGCGGTCTTCCAGGTCCTGTGGCAGATCCCAGTGGTACAGCGTCGGCAACGGACGGATGCCCGCCTCGAGCAGCGCATCGGTCAGGCGATCATAGTAGCCGAGGCCGCGCGTGTTGGCGGGGCCGGTGCCGTCAGCCTGGATGCGCGTCCACGCGATCGAGAAGCGGTACGACTTCAGGTTCATCGCGCGCAGCAGCGCGATGTCGTCCTTGTAGCGGTGATAGCTGTCGCAGGCGACGTTGCCGGTGTCGCCATTCTTGATCTTGCCCGGCGCGAGCACGAAGCGATCCCAGTTCGATTCGCCCTTGCCGTCTTCACGGTAGGCGCCCTCGACCTGGTAGGCGGCGGTGGCCGCGCCCCACAGGAATCCCGGCGGGAATTCGCCCGGTTGCAGCGTGCCCGTGTCGCCGGTGGCGCGCGCCCATCGTGGCAGCAGTGCGGCGCCAGCCAGCGCCGTGCCGAGTTGCAGGACCTGGCGGCGATCCATCATGGCTTGTTTCCCCTTCATTTCTGGTACACGCGCACGTAGTCGACCAGCATGCGCACTGGAAAAATCGTGTCGTCCACGCCTTGCTGGCCGCCCCAGTCACCGCCGACGGCGATGTTCAGCAGCAGGTATTGGGGTCCGCTGAACGGCCACTCGGCGGTGCCGGAGCCGTCATTGGCGTACTGGAAATAATTGCGATCGTCCATGCCGATCGTGATGCGCGTGGGCGTCCAGGTCAGCTGGTAACGATGGAATGCGCTGCAGGCATCCGGCGCATCAGTGGTGGCGGTGCGTTCGTTGTGCAGCTTGCCGTTGTAGTCGGTGGTATGCGTGGTGCCGTGGATCACGCCCGGGTCGAAGCCGACATGTTCCATGATGTCGATCTCGCCATCGGCCGGCCAATGCAGCTGCGGCACGTCAGCGAGCGTCCAGATCGCGGGCCAGGTGCCGACGCCGCAGGGCAGCTGCGCGCGCACTTCGATGAAGCCGAAGGTCCAGCTCGCGCGGTTGCGCGTGACCAGCCGCGCCGAGGTGTAGTGCTGGCCGCCCCAGTCCGGGAATTGCGCCGGGTCCAGGTCCTCGTGGCGCGCTTCGATGACCAGCGCGCCGTTCTCGACGCGGGAGTTTTCCGGGCGCGCGTTGGAGTAATACTCCAGTTCGTGATTGGCCCAGCCGGTCGGATTCAGCGCCGTGTCATAGGCCCATTTCTGTTCGTCCGGCAGGCCGTCGACGTCGAATTCATCCGACCACACCAGGCTGTAGCCGGCAGGCAGTCCACCGGCTTCGGAAATCGCTGCCATGCCCGGTCCAGCGGCTGCCGGCTGCTGCGGCGGCGTGTTGTCGGAGACGGTGCCATCACTGCCGCAGGCGATATTGGCCAGCAGCAGTGTCATCGCCGCCAAACGCGCCAAAATACCGGTGAATGCCTTGCACACGGCCGGATGCTATTTTTGCAGGCGTTGTTTTGCAAGCGGTTTCAGGATTCGCCTCGGCGGCCGGCTTCGAGCCTGATCGCCCGGCCAATGCATACGAATGCGATTTTTCTTGACATTGTCGGTTTCGGCGGAGCACTATCGGCCCGGACGCACATGAAAGCGGTTTCAGAAACCGATTACACCAAGCCGGGTATCAGGACTGGGTAACGGCAACCGTCAACGTATTCGCGGCATCTGGGGGATTTACAAGTGAAGTCATCGTATCGGCGCCTGCGTGCGCCTCGTGCTGAGCATGTGGCGGCCACCAAGGCTGCTCCGGCCAATCTGATCGGACTCGACCTGCGCGTGCGCCACCCGCGCAACACGCCGCTGGCGCGCAGCGTCGCGCTGGCGCTCGGCCTCGCGGCCGCGCCATTTGCGTACGCGCAAACCGCCGCCGCCCCGAACTCGGACAACCTGGAAGAGGTGGTTGTCACCGGTATCCGCGCCAGCTTGAACTCATCGGAGAACCTGAAGCGCAATGCCGTCGGCTTCGTCGACGGCATCGTCGCCGAGGACATCGGCAAGTTCCCGGACACGAACCTGGCCGAGTCGATGCAGCGTATCACCGGCGTGTCGATCGACCGCGTCAACGGCGAAGGTTCCAAGGTGTCGGTGCGCGGCATCGGCGCCGACTACAACCTGGTGCTGTTGAACGGCCGGCAGATGCCGGGCGCGAACATCAATGACACCAGCGCCTCCGACTCGCGTTCCTTCGACTTCGCCAACCTCGCGTCGGAAGCGATCGCGGCCGTCGAGGTGCACAAGACCTCCGCGGCCGATCGCCCGACCGGCGGCCTGGGTGCGGTCATCAACATCAAGACCACGCGACCGCTGGACACGCCGGGGCAAAGGGCGGCGTTCGGCGTCAAGGCCGTTACCGATCGCTCGAACCAGAACCTGCCGGACAAATTCAAGGGCAGCACGTTCACGCCCGAACTATCGGGCATCTACAGCAACACGTTCGCCGACAACACCTTCGGCATCGCGATTTCAGCGAGCTACCAGGATCGCGCTGCCGGTTACAACCAGGCCGGCGTGGCGAGTGGCTACCATTCGATCCAGGGCGGCGACACCAGCGCGTGGGGCACGATCGGCAACAACGATCCGGCCAACATCACCAACGCGCCGGGGCCGAACGACATCTACCAGGTGCCGCAGGACATCCGTTACTTCCTGACTGGCATCGAACGCAAGCGCACCAACGGCCAGCTGACGCTGCAATACCGGCCGGTCGATTCACTTACGGCGACGCTCGACTACACGTATTCCGAGAACAAGATTCACACGCGGCGGCAGGAAATCTCGGCGTGGTTCAACTTCGGTCCGTCGGTCTCCAATTGGACCAATGGTCCGGTGAAGGGTCCGCTCTCCTACGTGGAGACGGTCAACTGCGATAACACCGCTACGCCACCCGGGCCGACGGATCCGCCAGGTCCGACCTTCTTCCACGGATGCGCGGATGTCGCCATGGCCCAGTCCGACTATGCGACCAAGGCGCAGAACAATTCGGTCGGCTTCAACCTGAAGTGGGAAGCGACTGACAAGCTCAGCTTCGAGTTCGACGCGCACGACTCGACCGCGACGGACGGCGAGGATGGCCCGCTGGGCAACAGCAATACGCTGGGCGTGTCAGGGTATTTCCGTGGCACCAACGGCGTCGATTTCTCGCACTATTTCCCGGTGCTCAGCGTCACGCTGCCGGGAGACCTCAACGGCACCATCGATCCTGCCTTCATGGAGGCGACTGGTTCGAGTTTCCGCAACAGCTACACGAAGGCAGAAGTGCAGCAGGCACAGCTGGCCGGCAACTGGAAGTTTGCCGACCGCCAGAAGCTCGATTTCGGCGTCAGCCTGACCGATGTCAAGAACCGGTCGGCTTACTCCAACGTGCAGCAGGACAATTGGGGCGGCCTCGGCAATCGCGACGACTACCCGGATTCGGCCTTTACGCCGGATACGCTGTCGAAGTACTTTCCGAACCTGAACGGCAGCTCGGACCCGGCGTTGTTCAACCAGTTCTTCAACTGGGATTTCAACGCCGTTCGCCAGGCGGCCATTGCGTTCTGGGGAGCCGGGGGCGAGGCCAAGTTCTCGGCCAATCCCGACTACACTGACACGGACCGCAATACCAAGGAAAACTCCAAGTCCGCGTACGTGCAATACAGCACTTCGTTCGATATGGGGCGTCCGGCGCACTTCGCAGCCGGCCTGCGCTATGAAAAGACCGACGTGACTTCGAGCGCGAAAGTACCCACCGCCATCGGCAGCGAATGGGTAGCCGCCAACGAAGTCCATATCCTGTTCGGGCCAGCTGCCTTCACTACGCTGAAAGGCTCCTACAACTTCGCGCTACCGAATATCGATTTCGACGTCGACCTGATGCCGAACCTGAAGGCTCGAGCCAGCTGGGGCAAGAGCATCGGCCGGCCGAGTTGGGGTGCGATCCAGGGTGGCCAGATCCTCGACAC
>JAFEDW010000083.1 GCA_018241455.1 Pseudomonadota bacterium
CGATCAGCACCTGCGCGCCGTTGACGAAATCGCCGAACTGCCCTTCCCAGATCACGAGGCAATCGGGGCTGGTGCTCGAGAATCCGTACTCGAAGCCGAGCACCGCTTCTTCCGACAACAGCGAGTCGATGATCTCGAACCGCGGTTGCGTGTCGGCGATGTGCTGCAGCGGAATGAACGTGCGATCGCTGTTCTGGTCGTGCAGCACGGCGTGGCGGTGGAAGAAGGTGCCGCGGCCGCAGTCCTGGCCGGAGATGCGCACCGCGAAGCCGTCGTCGAGGATCGAGGCGTAGGCCAGCGTCTCGGCGCAACCCCAGTCGAGCGGCAGCGCGCCAGCCAGCATCTTCGAGCGGTTTATGACGATCTGCGCGACGCGCGGATGCAGCGTGAAGCCTTCCGGGTACTGCAGGATGCGCCGGCCGAGCGTGGCGAGCTTGGCCGCCTGCACCCCGGTCGCCGCCGGCTCGCGCACGTCGCCGCCCTGGTACAGCGACCAGTCGACCGTGTACTTGTTGCCGATCATGCCGAGCGAGGGATGCACCTGGTGGCGGCCTTCGTCGAGCGCCTGCCGGTACTGCTCGACCATCTGCTCGGCCTCGGCCAGTGTCAGCACGCCGGCCGCCGCGAGGCGCTCGGCGTAGAGCTTGCGCACCGGCGCGTGCTGGCGGATCGCGCGATACATCAGCGGCTGCGTCGCCGCTGGTTCATCGGCCTCGTTGTGGCCGAGCCGCCGGTAGCACACCAGGTCGATGACGATGTCCTTGCGGAATTTCTGGCGGTAGCGCAGCGCGAAACCGGTCACGAAGATCACCGCTTCCGGATCGTCGGCGTTGACGTGCAGGATCGGCGCCTCGATCATCTTCGCCACGTCGCTGCAGTACGCGGTCGAACGCGCATCGCGGGGCTCGCTGGTCGTGAAGCCCACCTGGTTGTTGACGACGATGTGGATCGAGCCGCCGGTGCCGTAGCCGCGCGTCTGCGACATCTGCAGCGTCTCCATGACCACGCCCTGGCCGGCGAAAGCCGCATCGCCATGGATCAGGATCGGCAAAATCTTCTCGCCGTGCGTGTCGCCGCGCCGTTCCTGGCGCGCGCGCGCCGAACCTTCCGCGACCGGATTGACGATCTCGAGATGCGAGGGATTGAAGGCCAGCATGACGTGCACGTTGCCGCCGGGCGTGCGCAGGTCGGCGGAGTAACCCTTGTGGTACTTCACGTCGCCGGAGCCGCGATCCTGCTTCGCCTTGCCCTCGAATTCCGAGAACAGGTCGCCCGGCGCCTTGCCCAGCACGTTGACCAGCACGTTGAGCCGCCCGCGATGCGCCATCGCGATGATCGTCTCCTCGACGCCGCCGCGGCCGCTCTCCTGCACCAGCTCATCGAGCAGCGCGATCAGTGCTTCCGCGCCTTCGAGTGAAAAGCGTTTCTGCCCGACGAAGCGCGTGTGCAGGTAGCGCTCGAGCCCTTCGGCGGCCGTCAGCTGCCACAGGATGTTGCGCTGCTGCTCCGGCGTGAACCCCTGCTGCATACGGCCGAGCTGGAATTCATCCTGCAGCCACAAGCGCTCGTCGGTGTCGGAGACGTGCGCGAACTCGGCGCCGATCGTGCCGCAGTAGACCTGTTCGAGCTTCGCGAGGATCTCGCGCAACGTGGCGCGCTTCGCGATCCAGCCGTTGCGGCTGCCGGTGTAGAACTCGGTGCCGAGGTCATCATCACCGAGACCCACGTAACCCGGATCGAGCACGCGCGGGCGCTCGCGCTTCATCAGCCCAAGCGGATCGATGTTGGCGACCAGGTGGCCGCGGTTGCTCAGCGTCTGCACGAGTCGCGAAACCGCGCCCTGCTTCTCCGTCGTCGCCGCGGTGTCGGATTCGTCTTCGGAGCCGGCCGCCTCCGTCATCGCAGCGCGTGGCGTAGCGGGCTCGGCCAGCGCGTCGAAGTATTCGCGCCACGGCGCGCTCACGGCGGCGGGATCGCGCAGATACGCGGTGTACAGATCCTCGACGAAGGGCGCGTTGCCGCCCGACAGCAATTGCGCGCCCGGCTGCTCGGAGTCGCTCGCATCCATCAGCGTATGGGTCCTAAAAAAGTCAGTGCGCTCAAAGACGTAGGCAACATGTCATAGTTTATGTCTAGTCTAGCGGAAGCTTGGGTGCTTGCAACAAGCGCCTGATTCGCGGGCACTTGGGCCCTGCGGACCGCGCCCCAAGGGCCTCGACGGCCGCGCCGGCGGGCGCGCTATCATCGCGCCCCATGCTCGCCGCCGGCCTCCTGTTGCTGACCTCGATTGCCTCTGTTGACGGCAACGGCATACGCCTCGAAGTCGACGCACAGATGCGCACTCGCGTGGTCGCGACCGATGCCGCCCCGCTCCCGCTCGGCCCGTTCACGGAATCGGAAACGCTGCTCACGGCGGATGGCGAACTGCACGGCTACACGCTCGATAACCGCACCGAAGCGGATGTCGACGATGCGCTCGGCCATGGCAAGGCGGTGCTGTGGACCGGGCACAGCGGCGCGATCACCAAGCGTGTCGAGGTCACCGCCTACCCGGCGCACCCCGGATGGTTGTTCCTGCGCGTGCGCTACACCAACGGCGGCAGCGCGCCCATCGACGTGCGCGGCTACGTCAGCAACCGCTATGAATTCGAGCCGGCGAAAGGCGCCGGCGAACCGGCGTTCTGGTCGTACCAGAGCGCCTCGTACGAGAACCGGCCGGACTGGCTGCTGCCGGTCACGCCCGGCTACGCGCGCGGCAACTACCTCGGCATGAATGCCGACGACTACGGCGGCGGTACGCCGATCCTCGATGTGTGGCGGCGCGACATCGGCCTCGCGATCGGCCACGTCGAGCTGATGCCGAAGCTCGCATCGCTCCCGTTGCAGCGCGCGGGCGCCGGCAACGCGCAGCTGGGCATGAGCGTCCAGCGCGAGCTCACGCTGCAGCCTGGAGCCAGCTTCGACACGATCCGCAGTTTCGTCAGCGTGCACCATGGCGATCACTTCGCCACGCTCCGGGCCTACAGCGGCCTGATGCAGGCGCAGGGCCTGAAGATCAACGCGTCGCCGGCGGACATCTTCGAGCCGCTGTGGTGCGCGTGGGGTTACGGCCGCGCGTTCACGCCCGAGCAGGTGATCGATTCACTCCCGGTCGTTAGGCAACTCGGCTTCCGCTGGGCCGTGCTCGACGACGGCTGGCAGGTGGCCGAAGGCGACTGGACGCCGAACCCCGCAAAGTTCCCGGCCGGCGATGCCGACATGAAGGCGATGGTGGATCGCATCCACGCCGCGGGCATGAAGGCGCAGCTGTGGTGGGCGCCGCTGGCGGCCGATCCGCTCTCGCGCACCGACCGCGAACACCACGACTGGCTGCTGCAGAACGCGGATGGCACGCCGCGCCACATCAGCTGGTGGGATTCGAACTACCTGTGCCCGGCCTATGGACCGGTGCAGGAAGACGCGGCCGCGTTCGTGCGCAAGGCGCTGGGCGAGTGGGGCTTCGATGGCCTGAAGATCGACGGCCAGCACCTGAACGCCGCGCCGCCCTGCTACAACAAGGCGCACCACCACGCGGCGCCTGAAGAAGCCGCCGAGCGCGTGCCGGAATTCTTCCGTGCGGTGTGGAATGCCGCGCAGCAGGTCAAGCCCGGCGCAGTGATCGAAGTCTGCCCCTGCGGCACGGGTTATTCGTTCTTCACGATGCCGTACCTGAACATGACGGTGGCTTCGGACCCCGAGAGTTCCTGGCAGGTGCGCCTGAAGGGCAAGACGATCAAGGCGCTGCTCGGCGATCGCAGCGCCTATTTCGGCGATTTCGTCGAACTGAGCGACGGCGCCACCGACTTCGCCTCGACCTTCGGCGTCGGCGGCGTCATCGGCAGCAACTTCGCCTGGCCGGGCGTACCGGGCGAGAAGGACCCGAAACTACTGTTGACGCCCGAACGCCAGGTGCTGTGGGCCAAGTGGGTCAAGCTGTTCCAGCAGCAACGCCTGGTTGATGGTGAGTACCTCGGTACGCTCTACGACATCGGCTTCGACGTGCCCGAGACGCACGTGATCGCCAAGGGGCAGGCGATGTACTACGCTTTCTACGCGCCGCAATTCCATGGCCGCGTGCAGCTGCGCGGCCTGCAACCCGGCCGTTACCGCATACGCGACTATGTGAACGACCGCGACCTGGGTGAAGTGCGAGCACCCGATGCCACGCTCGCAGTGGACTTCGAGCATTCGCTGCTGGTCGAGGCGCTACCGCAGCAACCGTAGCGCGTTGTCGCGATAAATTTTGCGCAGCACGTTATCCGGCAGGTGCATGCCGTAGCCGCGCCACCATTCGGCGTCGGCCGGCCAGAACCACTCGTCCTCGGTTTCGAGCTGGCGCACGTGCGCCAGGTACATCTCGAGCGTCGGATCGTTGTCGGTGCCGAACAGGATACGGTCGGCGTACTTGATGAAGAACCTGCGCGCCGTGAACGGCTGCCGCGCCAGTTCCCACATGCGCGCGGCGAAGTCGACCTGCACGTTCGGATATCTGTCGAGCAGCGCGCCGACGCGCTGCAGGTCGTTGGCCAGGTTGAAGGCGTGCACGGCGACGAACTGCGTGTGCGGATGGCGCGCGATCACCGCCTCGAAGCGCGCCAGCATGCCCTCGAACCCGGGCGTGCCCTTGCCGTACAACGACCAGTTGGCCGAGCGCCGCAGGTCATTGCGCTCATCGGCTGGCTGGTAGAACTCGGCCGGCTCGGCGATGTGCACGAACACGGGCAGGTGCAATCTGCCTGCCTCGTCCCACAGCGCATCGAAGCGCGCATCATCGATGAAATACGCCTGCGTGCCGACATGCACCAGGCCCATTCCCTTGTCGGTGAGTTCGCCGAGGCCGCGCGCGCCGGCGCGCACGTCGGCTCGCAGCCGCTCGCGCAGGCGATCGCCATAGTCCGGCGCGTCGATGCCGTCGGCGGAGATGCCGGCAAACATCACGAATCGGCGCGGATAGACATTCGTGTAGCGCTCCACCGCGGCGCGAAAGTCCGCGCCCGATTTCCCGGTGAAGATGAACGTCTGCTGCACGCCCACCTGCTGCTGCAGACGCACCCAGGCCGTGAGCTGCTCGGGCGTGCTGGTGTAGACATCGTGGCTGTGCGCATCGATGACGGGGAAGCGGAAGTGCGACACCGAAGTGCGCGGCACGACCAATGACGATTCCATGCGCGCCGTGTCGAAACGGTTGTCGGGGGGCACATCCTCCGGCCCGCCGGTCGATGGCGCCTGGGTTGTGGGCGGTGGCGAAGCCGGCGCCTGGGCCGCCGCGGGGACGCAGCAGGCCATCAACAACAGCGCCCAGGCCCTCATGCGCTGGCGACCGCCGTGGCGCCGCCGCTGGTCGACGACACGGCAGCCTGGGAGCGCAGCCGCGCGATGGCCGCGGCGTCGAGCGGCTTGCCGGCGCAACGGGCCGCATAGAGCGCGGCGCCCAGCACCGGCGGAAGCGCCGGGATCTCGAGTCGATAGTGCGGGTGATGCGCGCGCAGCGCCGCCACGAACGGCCGCAGCAACAATTCGCCGGCGTGATCGAACACGCCGCCGGAATACGACACGAGCACGGTTTCATCGGCACCGAATCCCAACTGGCGGCGCGTCGCCTCGACCAGTCGCGCGAGTTCCAGGCCCGCTTCGTCGTAAACGGCCACGGCCTGCGCATCGCCGGCCCGGGCCGCCTCCTGCACGAGCCGCGCAATCTGCGCGATGCGCGCGCGATCGCCGGCGAGGCGCGTGTAGACGTGGCCGCACACATCGAGATCGGCGGCCAGGCCCAGCGATGATCTCATCAGGTCGTGCAACGGGCCGCGCGGCGCGCGTCCATCGCTCATGCGCGTGAACAGGTTCAGGCCGCGGCAGGCAATCCAGTAGGCCGAGCCTTCGTCGCTGAACAACTCGCCCCAGCCACCGCAGCGCGCGGTGCGGCCGGCGCGTTCGCCGTAACAGATGGAACCCGTGCCGGCGACGACATTGATGCCGTCGCGGCACATCAGCGAACCGGCCCAGCCGCAGACCATGTCGTTGCCGCACCGGAACGGAATGCCCGCCACGCTCGCGGCGGGCAGCCGGTCAAGCGCGTCGCCGAGCGTCGAATCCTCGCCGTAGCCCGGCAGGCCGAAGTAGGCAAACTCGATATCCGACGCCGCTGCGCCGGCGTTCGCCAGCACCGCCGCCACGGCCGCCACCAGCACGGCGGCGGTGGCATCGAGTCCGCTGGCGAAATAGTAGGTGCCGGGCGCGGCGTGCATGCCGCGGATGGCGCCGTCGCGATCGATCAGCGCCAATGCCGTTTTCGTGCCGCCGCCATCGACGCCGAGGAACATCAGCAGCTCCCGGCCGGCAGCGCGTGGATGCGCACGCCGCTGACCACCCGGCTCACGGTGCCGGAGGCGCTGGGCTGGTCGGGCGTGTTGCCGAGCGCGAGCGCGCGATGGAAGGCGTACAACTGCGCGCACAGCGCATACGGAAACGCGAGCACGCCATCGTCGGCATCGGCCAGTTGTTCGATCAGCAGGTGATCGCCATCCATCGCGGCATCGCCCGCGCGCGCGGTCAGCGCCACGACGCGCCCGGCACGCCCATCGGTGCGCAGTTCGCGCAGCAGGTCGAGGTCGTAGGAACGCGTGTAGGGATCATTGGAGAGCAGCACGAACAGCAGTGTATCGCCATTGATGATCGTCTTGGGCCCGTGGCGGAAACCGAGCGGCGAATCGTGCGTCGCCACGACGGCGCCGTCGGTCAACTCGAGCAACTTCAGCGCCGCCTCGCGCGCCACGCCTTTCAGCGCATTGCTGCCCAGGAACACCGCGCGTGCGTAGCGGCCGGCGGCCAACTGGCGCAGCGCCGCGTGGTGCGTGGCCAGCAAGGTGCGCGCGGCGGCGGCCAGCTGCTCGACACCGGGTGGCGGCTCGCGCAGGTCGGCGAACACCAGCCACGCCGCCAGCAGCATGGAGGTGAAACTCGAAGTCATTGCGAATCCCGCGTCGTGCGTTTCCGGCGGCAACAGCACGGCGTAACTGCGCGGTTGCGCGTGGCAGCGCTGGTACAACGTGCCCTGTGCGTTGCACGTGAACACGAGCTGGTGGCAGTCGGGCAGCAACTGCTCGGCCTGGTCGACGACCGCGACGCTCTCCGGACTGCTGCCCGAGCGGCCGAAGGACACCAGCAGCGTGGGCACGCCTGGCTGCAGGTACTGGCGCGGCGCCGACAGGATATCGGTGGTCGCGATGGCCTCGACGCGCCGGCCCAGTGCCTGCAACAGCGGTGGGGCCAGGCATTCACCGATGAACGCCGAACTGCCGGCGCCGGTGAGGATCACGCGCAGCTGCGGATTCGCCAGCAGCGGCGCGAGGAACGCGCGGATGGCCGCTTGCTGCCCGCGCAGCAGCGTCGCGGTGCGGATCCAGCTGTCGGGCTGTTGCGCAATCTCGCGCGCCGTGTGCACGGCGCCCGCGCGCTGCAGCGCCGCTTCGTCGATGTCCAGGAACTTCATCGCGTCATTCCCGACCGCCGCCGCAGGCGACGCTGTATTGCTGCAACACCAGGTCGATGTGACGCAGCAGCAGCGCGCGCGCGCCGCCTGCCAGCGCACCGGCGCGCACCTCGGCGTACTGCTGCGGCAGGTACTGGCTGAGCAGCGTCAGCGGCGGCGGTGTCGACTCGAGGTTGGCCAGCAGTTTCGCCAGCGCCTGCTCGACCTTCGGCACCGGCCAGTAGTACCGCAGGCGGTCGCTGAGGCTGTACTGCTGGTCCAGCAGCAACTGTGCGCCGGTGGAGTGGTAGTACTTCTGCCAGTGGCGGGGATCCGCCGCCATCGCGGCCAGCATCGTGGCACGCAGCTCCGAGCGCTGTGCCGCCGGGATCAGCTCGTCCTCGATTTGCGCCAGCGCCCACAGCCCTTCGCGCATCGCAAAGCTCAATCCCGGCCCGACCTTGAGGATCGCGAAATGAGCGCGCACCAGCGCACCGAGGTGGGCAGCGGTCTGGTAGTCGGTCGAGTGCGCCTCATAGATCATCGAGGGTTGTGCGGCAATCACGGCGCTGAGCGCCGTAGCGCGC
>JAFEDW010000084.1 GCA_018241455.1 Pseudomonadota bacterium
GCAGGCTCACGCCGACCATCTGCACGATGGTCTTGTATTTGCCGAGCGCGGACACCGCGACCTTGGTGCGGTGGCCGAGTTCCGCCATCCATTCGCGCAACGCGGACACCGCGATCTCGCGGCCGATGATGACGACCGCCGCCAGCACCATCACCAGGCGCGGGTCGCGGCTGACGATCAGCACCAGCGCCACGGTGACGATCAGCTTGTCGGCGACCGGATCGAGGAAGGCGCCGAGCGAAGTGGTCTGGCCGAGACGCCGGGCCAGGTAGCCATCGAGCGTGTCGGTGATCGCCGCGGCCGCGAACACCAATCCCGCCGCCACATCGCCCAGTCCAGCCGGATTGTGGCGGCCCACGGCGAACAGCACGATGACCAGCGGAATCGCGAGGATCCGCAGCCACGTGAGCACGATCGGCAGGTTCCAGGTCATGACTTGTTCAGGCCCTAGGCGCCCGGATGCAAGTGATCATAAAGGGTCCGGGCCAGCGCTGTCCCGACTCCCGCCACCTGCTCCAGGTCGGCGACGCCGGCACGCAGCACGCCCGGCAGGCCGCCGAAATGCACCAGCAACGCGCGGCGGCGCGCCGGCCCGAGTCCCGGCACCGTCTCGAGGATGGATTCCTGGAAACGCCGGGCGCGGCGGCGGCGATGACCGGTGATCGCGAAGCGGTGCGCCTCGTCGCGGATGCGTTGCAGCAGGTGCAGCACGGGACTGTCTGAAGGGATCGTGCGCGCTACCTCGACCCCCGGCACATGCAGTCTCTCCTGGCCGGGCTTGCGGTCGGGTCCCTTGGATATGCCGAGCAGCTTGAGGCCGGTGCATTGCGCGCGGGCCAGGCCCTGCTCCGCCGCGCGCAACTGGCCCGCGCCGCCGTCGATCAGCAGCAGGTCGGGGCGCGGCAGGTCACCGGCGGCGATGCGCGCGCCGTGACGCGCGAGCGCCTGTTCCAGCGCGGCGTAGTCATCGCCGGCTTCGACGCCCTCGATGTTGTAGCGGCGGTAGGCGCGCTTGATCGGACCTTCCGGACCGAACACGACGCAGCCGGCCACCGTACCCTCGCCGCCCGTGTGGCTGATGTCGAAGCATTCGATTCGCTCTGGCGCGGCCGGCAATCCGAGTTGCCCGGCGAGCCACTGCAGCGAGAGCGCGATGGTATCGCGCCGGTTGGCGCGCATGCGCAGCGCCTCGCGCGCGTTCTCCTCGGCAAGTTCGAGCCAGCGGCCCGGCAGGCCGCGGCGACCACGGCGCAGCTGCACCGCATGCCCGGCCACGGCGAGCAAGGCCTCGGACACCGCACCGTGGTCGGGCAGATCGAGGTCGATGACGATCTCGGCCGGCACCGCCTGCCGCGCATAGTGCTGCAGCAGGAATTCGGCCAGCGTGTCGGCCGGCTCGCCGACGGCGTTGGGGAAGATATTCGTCGTGCCCAGGCTCCGCCCTTCGCGCACGGTCAGCAGGGCTATGGCGTATTGGCCCGGTTCGCCCTGCAGCGCGATCACGTCGACATCGCGCGTGCGCGGCGCGTTGGCGATCTGCTGGGTCTGCAATTCGGTGAGTCCGGCGATCTGGTCGCGCAGCCGCGCCGCGGTCTCGAACTGCAACGCCGCGGCCGCTTCAGCCATGCGCGCCTCCAGCTCGTTGCGCAGGTCCACGCTGCCGCCCTCGAGCACGCGGATCGCGCCCTCGAGGTCGCGGCGGTAGTCCGCCTGGCTGATCAGTCCGACGCAGGGCGCCGAGCAGCGACCGATCTGGTGTTGCAGGCAGGGCCGCGTACGATGCGCGAAGAAGCCGTCCCGGCAGTTGCGGATGCGGAACACCTTCTGCAACTGCTGCAGCACCTGCTTGACCACCTGCGCGCTCGGAAACGGACCGAACAGCCGGCCCGCCGGCCGGCGCAGCCCGCGCCAGAACTGCAGCCGCGGAAAGTCATGGTCGGTCGGGCACAACAGGTACGGGAAGGATTTGTCATCGCGCAGGATGACGTTGTAGCGCGGCCGGTGCGCCTTGATCAGGTTGCACTCGAGCAGCAGCGCGTCGGTCTCGGAACTTACTACGGTGACCTCGACGCGCGCCACGCGCTTGAGCATCGCCGCCACCTTCGGCGACTGCGGGCGCGAGCTGAAGTAGCTGCCGACGCGATCGCGCAGCCGCGCCGCCTTGCCGACGTAGATCAGTTCGCCGGCCGCGTCGTACATGCGGTACACGCCCGGGCGGTAGGGGAGCGACGCAACGAAGCGTTGCGCGTCAAATGCTGGCGCGGGTTCCGACACTCACGTGCGCTGCCTGCTGCGTTCGGCAATCAGCATCGCCAGCTCGAGCGCCTGCTCGTAGTTCAGGCGCGGATCGACCTGCGAGCGATAGGCGCGCTGCAGGTCGGCCTCGGTGAGGCCGCGCGCACCGCCGGTGCACTCGGTGACGTCCTCGCCAGTCAGTTCGATGTGCGCACCGCCGAGGTGCGAGCCGAGCTCGCGGTGGATGCGGAACGAAACGTCGAGCTCCTTCATGATATTCTCGAAGCGCCGCGTCTTGACGCCGCCGGCCGTCGTCTCGGTATTGCCGTGCATCGGATCGCAGCACCAGAGCACCGTCGAGCCGGTGCGACGCACCGCCTCGATGACGCGCGGCAGGTGCTGCTCGATTTCCTTGACGCCGAAGCGGTGGATCAGCGTCAGGCGCCCCGGCTGGTTGTGGGGATTGAGGATCGCGACCAGCTCCTGCAGCCACTCGTCGCTCATCGCGGCGCCGACCTTCACGCCGATCGGATTGGCGATGCCGCGGAAATACTCGACGTGCCCGCCGTCGACCTGCGCGGTGCGCATGCCGATCCACGGCATGTGCGTCGAGAGGTTGTACCAACGGTCCTGGCGCGCGATGAAGCGCGTCTGCGCCTGCTCGTACAGCAGGTGCAGGCCCTCGTGGCTGGCGAAGAACTCGACCCGGTTCGCATCGCCGGCCTTCTGGCCGGTGAGCGACTCGAAGAAATCGAGCGCGTCGCCGATCGAATCGACGATGCGCTGGTAGGCCTCGCGCAGCGGCGCGTGGCGCAGGAAGCCGAGATCCCAGTATTCGGGGTGGTGCAGGTCGGCGAAGCCGCCGTCGACCAGCGCGCGCACGAAGTTCAGCGTCAGCGCCGCGCGTTCGTAGCCGCGCAACAGCAGCTGCGGGTCGGGCCGGCGCGCCGCGGCCGTGAACTCGGGCTTGTTGACGAGATCGCCCCGATACGCCGGGAGCGAAACGCCATCGCGGGTCTCGGTGTCCGCCGAGCGCGGCTTGGCGTACTGGCCGGCGAAGCGGCCGACGCGCACCACCGGCCGCTTCATCGCCTGCAGCAGCACCAGGCTCATCTGCAGCAGCACCTTGAGCTGCTTGGCGATGCGGTCCGATTCACAATCGGCGAAACTCTCGGCGCAATCGCCGCCCTGCAGCAGGAAGGCCTCGCCACGCTGGGCCGCGGCGAGCCGCAGGCGCAGGTTCTCGACCTCCCACGACACGACGATCGGCGGCAGGCGCGACAGGTCGGCCACCGCGCGCTCGAGCTCGGCGCCATCGCCGTAGGTCGGCTGCTGCTGCGCCTTGCGCGACTGCCAGCTGGTCGGCTGCCAGGAAATGGTGTCGGTCGATCTCATCCGGACGATGGTACCACGCCGGCCTCCGGGGCCCGACCGGGCAGTGCGACCTCGAGGCAGGCGCCGTGCAGCGCCGCCGACTCGCCGACGACGAGTTCACCGCCGTACAGCGCCACCGTGTCGGCCACCATCGCCAGCCCCAGTCCATGCCCACTGGCGCGCTCGTCGGCGCGCACGCCGCGGCCGAGCACGCGATTGCGGTCACCGGGTGCGATCCCTGGGCCGTCATCCTCGACGCGGATCACGAGCCGCTGCGCCAGCGGGCGCGCCGGATCGAGCCGCGCCTGCACTCGCACGGTGCCGCGGCACCATTTGCAGGCGTTGTCGATCAGGTTGCCGAGCAGCTCGGTGATGTCGCCACCGTCGCCAGCGAATCCTGCGTCGGGCGCGATCTCGGCGTCGATGCTCAGGTCCTTGCCGGAATGCACCTTGAGCAACGCGACCCGCAGGTCGGCGACCACCGGCGCCACGGCCACGGTCTGCTGCCCGAGCGTCACGCCGCCGCTGGTCGCGGCGCGCTGCAGCTGGTGATCGACGATCTGCGCGATGCGGTCGATTTCATGATCGAGCGTATCGCGCTGCGGTGCGCCGCCCGACAATGCCGCGCGCATGACGGCCAGCGGCGTCTTCAGGCCATGCGCGAGGTTGCCGAGCGTGTCGCGGTAACGCGCGATGCGCGCACGCTCCGAGCGCAGCAGCGCATTGAGCGAGCGCGCCACGCCGGCGAGTTCGCGCGGGAACCCTTCGCCGAGCTGCGCGCGCCGGCCGCTGTCGACTTCGGCGATTTCCTGCTCGAGCCGCCGCACCGGCCGCAATACGCGGCGCAGCAGGCCGCCGAGCACCGCCAGCAGCAGCAGCGCCAGCGCGGCAAACCACGCCACCAGCTGGCGGCGGAACTGCTGCAGCCGCGCGTTCTGCTCGGTGAGATCCTCGGCCACGCTGAACACCAGGTTGGCCGTGTTGCCGGGCGCATAGTCCCATTCGAGCCCGCGGTTGAGGATGGCGAGCTCAGTGCCGTCGGCCAGCCGCGTCCGCAGGAAATACGACCGGCCGGTCGCCACCGGCGCTCCGAAATCGACCGCCACGCCCTCGATCGAGGGCGAGCTCCACAGGACCCGGCCGCGCGCGTTGCGTACCGCAGCGTACTGGCCCGAGCGCGGGCGGTTGAGGCGCGATTCGGAATCGGCCATGCGCACGTCGAAACGAGCGGAGTCGGTCAACTCGGCGGCGCTGACCAGCGATATCACTTCCTGGTCGAGCCGCTCGCGCAGCGCCTGCCAGGCCGATTCGCTGAAAATGCGGTCGAGCACGAACACGGTCAACGCAAACGACAGCACCAGCGGCACGGCCACGGCGAACACGAGCTGCCGGCTGACCGAGGGTGTGCGGGCCATGAATTTCCGCGCTGCCGCCCGCTACTCGCCGGAAGCGGTGCGCGCCAGCGTGATGCGGTAGCCACGGCCGCGCAGCGTCTCGATCGGCTTGATCTTGTCGTCCGGATCGAGCTTGCGGCGCAGCCGCGCGATCAGCACTTCGATGACGTTGCTGTCGCGCTCGAAATCCTGCTCGTAGAGCTTCTCGGTCAGCTCGGTCTTCGAGATCACTTCGCCGGCGTGCAACATCAGGTGCTCGAGCAGACGATATTCGAAACTGGTCAGTTCGACCGCGACACCGTGCACCGTCACGGTCTGCGCGCGCGTGTCGAGCACCACCGGGCCGCACTGCAGCAGCGGCGTCGTCCAGCCACTGGCACGGCGCAGCAGTGCCGCGAGACGCGCCTGCACCTCGGGAAAATGAAACGGCTTGGCGACATAGTCGTCGGCGCCGGCGCTCAATCCCTCGACTTTGTCCTGCCAGCGATCGCGCGCCGTCAGCACCAGCACGCCGAAACTCTTGCCGGCGCTGCGCAGGCGGCGGATGAGTTCGAGACCGGACATCTTCGGCAGCCCGAGGTCGATGATCGCGACGTCGATGGGATACTCGAGCCCGGCGTACAGGCCTTCCTCGCCATCCGCCGCTGCGTCGACCGCGTGGCCGGCGGCCGTCAGGTCATGCTTCAGCGATTCGCGCAGCGCGGCTTCGTCCTCGACGACCAGGATGCGCACCCGCGCTACCCCCCCGAGAGGACCTGGCCGGAGGAAGCGTCGACCACGATGTTGAACACGCGTTGATCGGACAGCAACCGCAGGTCGAGCGCGGCGCGTCCGTTGACGGTGGTCTCGGACACGCGCACGACGCGCGCCTTGTAGCGCTTCTGGATCGCGTCGATGATGCGATCGCGCGTCGAGCTGTCGCCGGCGCCGAAGGTGCGCGCCGGAGGCGGATCGTCGACGGCCGCCAGCGCGGGCACGGCGATGCAGGCACTGCAGGCCAGCGCCAGCGCAATCCAGCCGTCTGCAACCCGCTGCCCTGCCCTCATGCTCACTCCTGGAAGGCCGCCGCTCGCAACGTGCGCGAGCGGCGGCGCAGGCATTTTAGTACCCCTGCGGGCTCACCGTCACGCGCACCCGCAGCCGCTCGCCCGGATCATAGGGCAGGTCGGTCTGGTAATTGCGGCCGTTGTACCAGTAGCTCACACGATAACCGTCGATGCGCTGTTCGATGCTGTCGGTGTAGCGCGTGACGCAGCGCTGGCTGTCGACCGGGCGCACGTCGCGATCGTCGTAGTCGCCATCGTCGGGCCCGCCCGCATTGCGCTGCGCGACGTCGTGGCCGATCGCGCCGCCGATCACCGCGCCGGCGACAGTACCGGCGGCACGTCCACCACCGTGGCCGATCTGGTGGCCGATGACCGCGCCAATCAACCCGCCGAGGATCGTCCCGCCGGCGGTCGCGTTGCCGCGCCCGTAGTAGCGCTCATCGCGCACGTAACGCGTCTCGCTGTAGCATTCCTGCCGCGGCACGCTGACGCGCACCGGACGATAGTGCGGCTCAACATGCGTGACGCGCGCGTAGTCGTAGTCGTTGTCGCCGCCATTGTCGTAGGCGTAGCCGGGGCGATCGTCCTGCCAGCCGTCCGCGGGGTCGGCCATGGCGGGCGCAACCACCACCAGCGCAGTGGCCAGTGCCGGGATCATTGCCTTGCTGAACATAAGCGGCTCCTTATCTCTGGCTCATGGGCGATTCCTGCCCATGGGTCGGAATGCTAGCGGGCGCCTCCTGAACCACCCCTGAACCCGCCCGGGCGGCGCTACGCCAGCCACCCTGCCGGCCAGGCTGCTATTCGGTCGCCTTGACGCTGACCCAGAGCTCGTCCCATCGCGCCGCGTCCAGCTCGGCAGCCGTCCAGCCGCGCGCCGCGATCAGCGCTTCCATCGCGGCAAAGCGCCGTTCGAACTTGCGGTTGGCGGCGCGCAGCGCGTTCTCCGGATCGACCTTCAGCAAGCGGGCCCAATTGGCGACCGCGAACAGCACGTCGCCGAGTTCCTCTTCGATTGCCGCTGCGTCTCCCGCGCCCACGGCCTGCTCCGTCTCCCGCAGCTCCTCGGCAATCTTCGGGCGCACCGCCCGCTCGTCGAACCAGTCGAAGCCCACGACCCCGGCACGACGCGCCAGCTTGGCGGCCCGCGCCAGCGCCGGCAACGCGCGTGCAACGCCGGCGAGCGCGCCGCTCGCACCCGCCGCCGCGCGCTCGCTGGCTTTCGCCGCATCCCAGGCGTGGGCGAGATCGCCGGCCTCGCCGCCCACTGCATCACCAAACACGTGCGGATGCCGGCGCACGAGCTTGTCGTGGATGCCCGCGGCCACGTCGGCAAAATCGAACCAGCCGCGCTCGGCCGCCAGCTGCGCATGGAACACCACCTGGAACAGCAGGTCACCGAGCTCGTCGCGGATGCGCGCGCGCTCGCCGCCCGCGATGGCGTCCTCGAGTTCATAGGCTTCTTCGATCGTGTGCGGCGCGATCGTCGCGAAATCCTGCGCGCGGTCCCAGGGACAACCCTGCTGCGGATCGCGCAGGCGCCGCATCAATTGCAGCAGGGCCTCGAGCCGCTCCGCCGCGGCGCTCATGCGCGATCCTGCAGCGCACGGTGCAACACCAGCAGCATGCCTGCTGTTGCGCCCCACACGACGCGGCCCTGGTAGTTCACGTCCTGGAGCGTCACTTCGACGCCGCGCAATACGCGCCGCACCGGCACGAAATTGCGCTTGTCGACGAGGATCTCCAGCGGCATCTCGAACACCTCCGCCACTTCGGCGTCGTCGATCCGCAGCTCGAACTCCGGCTGCAGCAGCGCGACGACCGGCGTAATGCGGAAACCGGTCAGCACGACCTGGTCGGGCAGGAATCCGAGCGGCCGGATGTAGCGGCTGTCGATGCCGATCTCCTCGCGCGTCTCGCGCAGCGCCGCGGCAATCGCGTCCGGATCTTCCGGCTCGATGCCGCCACCGGGGAAGCTGATCTGCCCCGCGTGATGGCGCAGGTTGACCGCGCGCGCGGTCA
>JAFEDW010000085.1 GCA_018241455.1 Pseudomonadota bacterium
GTCGCTGGCCGTTGCCGACGCGTCGCGCGGCGCGATCCAGGCCGTCACGTTGGGCACGCTGCGCTGGTATTTGCGGCTGGCGCCTGCGGTGCTGCCGCTGCTGGCGCGTCCGGCCGCGCAGACCGACGTACAGCTGCGCGCACTGCTCGCTTGCGCGGCGCACCAGCTCGAGTATTCGTCGCACGCGCCATCGACGACCGTGGCTGCGGCCGTCGATGCGGCGCGCCTGCTCGGTCTCGGCCACGCGGCCGGCCTCGTCAACGCGGTGCTGCGCCGCTACCTGCGCGAGCATGCGGCGTTGCTGGCCGACGTCGATCGCGATCTCGCCCGCCGCACGGCGCATCCGGCCTGGTTCGTCGCGGCGCTGGCGCAGGCCTGGCCCGGTGAAATCGAATCGGTGCTCGCGGCCAACAACGCGCATCCGCCGCTGGCGCTGCGTGTCGACCTGCAGCGCACGACGGTCTGCGACTACCTGCGCGAGCTCGCCGCGCACGGGCTCGAGGGCGCCGCGGTCGCGGGCGTGCCGACGGCGGTCATCGTGCTGCAGCCGGTGCCCGTGGCCGAACTGCCGGGTTTTGCCGAGGGCCGCGTCTCGGTGCAGGACCCGAGCGCGCAACTCGCGGCGCTGTGGCTGGCGCCGCGCGCGGGCGAGCGCGTGCTCGATGCCTGCGCCGCGCCCGGCGGCAAGAGCGGCGCGCTGCTCGAGGTCGCGGGCGGCCCGATCGCGCTGACCGCCGTCGACAACGATGCCGAACGCCTGTCGCGCGTCGAGGAGAACCTCGAGCGCCTGGGCCGCACGGCGCGGCTGGTGCACGCCGACCTCGGCGCGCCGCCCGACTGGTGGGATGGCGTGCCCTTCGATGCCATCCTGCTCGACGCACCCTGCACCGGCACGGGCGTGATTCGTCGCCATCCGGACATCAAGCTGCTGCGGCGGGCCTCCGACAGCGTGGAATTCGCGGCGCGGCAGCTGGCGCTGCTGCGCGGCTGCTGGCCGCTGCTCAAGTCCGGCGGCCGGCTGCTGTACACGACCTGCTCGGTGCTGCCGGTGGAGAATGCGTCGGTGGTGAGCGCCTTCCTGGCGGAGCATCCCGGCGCCCGGGTGGCGCCGCTTAAGGAACCCGCGGGGATTATGACGCTCCATCCCTGTGAGCCTGGCTGGCAACGGTTGCCGGGCGCGGCCGGCGACGGCTTCTATTATGCTTGCCTGCACAAAGAGGGGGAGGCCTAGGGCCTGCTTGCACTGATGCCCACGTTCCGCAAAGCGCTGCCGCTGCTGGCCGCCGTCCTGGCGCTGACCGGAACGGCGCATGTGCACGGCGACGATCCGCTCGACGGCGAGCTGGAAATCCGCTCCGCTTATGCCGTACCCAGCCACGGCGTGATCATGCTGAGCGCGAGCGTGGCGTATCCCAGCAGCGAGCGGCTGATCGCCTCGCTCAAGGACGGCGTGACGCTGAGCTTCGACCTCGAGTGCATCGTCACGCGGCACCGGCGCATGTGGTTCGATGCGCAGACCGTCGACCTGGTGCGCCATCGCGAGCTCACGTACCACGTCGTGACCGACCGCTACCTGCTGCGCGATGTCGACAGCGGCGCGCAGCAGTCGTTTCCGACACTGGGGGCGGCGCTCGCCAGCCTCGGCACCGTCGAGGAGTGGCCGATAGCGGTCGATTCGCAGCTGCACGGCGACGGGCCGTGGCAGATCGCGTTGCGCGCCGGCGTGCGCCGCGGCCACATGCCCGACGCGCTGCGCGCGCTGATGTTCTGGTCGGACGCCTGGCATCGCACCAGCGACTGGTACACGTGGACGCTCGTGCGCTGAAACGCTGGGCGCCGCGCGCGCTGACGCTGCTCGGCAGCATCACCGGCGTGTGGGCGCTGCTGCTGCTGGCGCACAGCGCCGAGAATTCCGCCGACTTCAACCGCCGCCAGCCATGGATCATCCTGCTGAACATCTGCGCGGTGCTGGCGCTGGGCGTGCTGCTGGCGCGCAAGCTGTGGCAGTTGTACGCGGACTACCGCGACCATGTGCCGGGTTCGCGGCTGACGGCACGCACGGTGGGCATGTTCGGCACGCTGGTGGTGGTGCCGCTGCTGATCGTGTACCTGTTCGCGCTCGAGTTCCTGAATTACGGCATCGACAGCTGGTTCCGCGTCGAGATCAAGCAGGGCCTGAACGACGCGCTGGTGCTGTCGCGCTCGGCGCTCGAACTGCGCCTGCGCGAGCAGTCGCGCCGCACCGAGAACTTCGCGCGCGCGATCTCGGGCCTGAACGGCCCGGACCTGGCGGTGCGGCTCGATGCCGAGCGCCGCGCGGCGCAGGCCGCCGACGTCACGGTCTACGATCCGGGCGGGCGCGCGCTGAACTTCAGCACCGCGAATGCCGGCACAGCGCTGCCGGTGCCGCCGCCGGCGGAGTTGAAGCTGCAGATCGCCGCCGGCCACAGCTACTTCGCGTTGCAGCCGGGCGGCGCCGGCCACGCGACGATCGTCACCGCGGCACCGCTGCCGCGCGCCGCGCGCGTGCCGCCCGGGCGTTTCCTCGTGGTGAACTATGAAGTGCCCGGCGAATTGTCCGGCCTCGGCGATGCCGTGCAGGCCGCCTATTCGAACTACGGCGACATGTCGGCGACGCGCGAGCCGCTGAAGATCAATTTCATTCTGACTTTGACGCTGGTGCTGCTGATCACGATGCTGGCCGCGGTCTACGGCGCGATCTGGTCGGCGCAGCGGCTGACGCGGCCGGTCAAGGACCTGATCGCCGGCACGCGCGCGGTCGGCAAGGGCGACTTCGCCATGCGGCTGGCGCTCCCGTCGCGCGACGAGATGGGATTCCTGGTGCACTCGTTCAATGACATGACCAAGCGGCTGCGGCGCACCAGCGAGGAGGCGGCGCTGGGTCGCCAGGCGGTCGAACGCGAGCGCGAACGGCTGGCGGTGATCCTCTCGCGCCTGTCGAGCGGCGTGCTGGTGGTCGACGAGGCGCTGCAGCTGCGCAGCGCCAATCCGTCGGCCGGCATGATCCTGGGCGGCGACCTGGCCGGCATGGTCGGGCAGAGCCTGACCGCCGCGGCCGCGGGTGCCGCGCCGCTGGTGGCGGAGTTCGTCGCCGCGCTGAGCGCGCGCCTCGCGCAGGGTGACCGTGAGTGGCGCGAGCAGCTGGTACTCGATGGCGAGGCCGGCACGCGCATGCTGCTGTGGGCCTGCACCCCGTTGCCACACACCAGCGCCAGCGAGGATCCGGGCCTGGTGATCGTGTTCGAGGACGTGACCGCGCTGCTGACCGCGCAGCGCAACGCGGCCTGGGGCGAGGTCGCGCGGCGCCTCGCGCACGAGATCAAGAACCCGCTGACGCCGATCCAGCTGTCGGCCGAGCAGCTCAAGCGCAAGCTCCTGCCGGGCCTCGATACCGAGCATGCGCGGCTGCTCGAGCGCGCCACGCACACGATCGTGCAGCAGGTCGATGCGATGAAGCAGATGGTCAACGCGTTCACCGACTATGCCCGCGCGCCCGAGGTGCAGCTGGCGCAGTTCAGCCTCAACCAGCTGACCGCCGAAGTGGTCGAGCTGTACCGCCTGCAGGATCCGGGCGTGGCCATCGTCATGGAACTCGACCCGGAGCTGCCGGAGATCGAGGCCGACCGGGGCCGGGTACGCCAGATCCTCGCCAACCTGCTCAGCAACGGCATCGAGGCGCTCGCCGGGGTCACCGGCGCGGCGATCACGGTGCGCACCCGGTGGCTGCGCACGGTCAAGCCGGCGCAGGCGGAAATCACGGTCAGTGACAACGGGCCCGGCTTCCGCGAGGATATCCTCCGCCGCGCCTTCGAGCCCTACGTGACCAGCAAGGCGCGCGGCACGGGCTTGGGCCTGGCGATCGTCCAGCGTATCGTGGAAGAACACGGTGGCCGGATCAGCGCCGAGAACCTGGCCGCCGGCGGGGCGCGCATCCGCGTGCTGCTGCCGGCCACGGCGGACAAACGCACGGAGTTGCGGAGGGAGCGGGCATGAATGCGAGCCGGATTCTCGTGGTCGACGACGAGGCGGACATCCGCCGCCTGCTGCAGGAGATCCTCAGCGAGGAAGGCCACGACGTCGACGTCGCCGCCGACGCCGCGCAGGCACGCGCCGCGCGCGCACGCTCGGCACCCGACCTGGTGCTGCTCGATATCTGGATGCCCGACACCGACGGCATCACGCTGCTGCGCGAGTGGTCCGGCGATGCGCGCCATGATTGCCCGGTGGTGATGATGTCCGGCCACGGCACGGTCGAGACCGCGGTCGAGGCGACGCGCCTCGGCGCGTTTGATTTCATCGAGAAGCCGCTGTCGCTCGCCAAGCTGCTGCCGACCGTCAAGCGCGCGCTCGACGCGCGCCGCACGCGCCAGGCGAGCGGCCACGTGGCCACGCGCGCGCAGGCGCCGCTCCACGGCCGCTCGCGCGTCGCACTGCAGCTGCGCAGCGAGTTGCTGCGGCTGGCCGCGTATCCGGCACCGCTGCTGCTGATCGCCGAGCCCGGCAGCGAGACCGAGGCGCTGGCGCGCTTCGTGCACCAGTCCGGTCCGCGCGCCAGCGGTCCGTTCATCAGCTGCAACCCGCGCGCGCTGCAGGACGAGCAGGCGGCGGCGGCGCTGCTCGGTTCGCAGGCGCAACCGGGGCTGCTCGAACAGGCGACCGGCGGCACTTTGTACCTGGGTGATATCGAAGAGCTGCCCGACAGCGCGCGGCGCCTGCTGGCCGGTGTGCTCGAAGGCGGCGAGTACGCGCGAGGTAACCAGGGCGTGCGAGCCAAGTTCGACGCGCGCGTCATCGGCACGGCGCTGCCCGGCATCGAGGGCCGCGCCGGCGGCTCGGGGCTGAGCCGCGACCTGTACGCGCAGCTCGCGGTGCTGCCGTTGCGCGTGCCGCCACTGCGTGAATATGCCGAGGACGTGCCCGACCTGCTGCGCCAGTGCGTCGACCAGCTGACCGAGGGCGAGCAGCTGCAGTTCCGCCGCTGCAGCGTCGCGGCGCAGAACCGCCTGCGCAACTACCCGTGGCCCGACAACCTGCGCGAACTGCGCAACCTGCTGCGCCGGCTGCTGCTGCGCGGCGGGCCGGAGGAGATCTCGCTCGAGGAAGTGGAGCGCGAACTGGCGGCGCAGGCGCCGATCGATGCGCCGCTGGTCAAGCAGGACCTGCTCTCGCTGCCGATGCGCGAGGCGCGCGAGCACTTCGAGCGCGCCTACCTGCAGCAGCAGCTGCAGCTATGCGGCGGCAAGGTCGGGCAGCTCGCCAAGCGCGTCGGCATGGAGCGCACGCACCTGTACCGCAAGCTCCGTTCGCTCGGCATCGAGATCAGCCACAACGCCGAGGACTAGGCTCGCTCCCGGGGCGGCTCGAAGTAGGGCATGCCGCGCAGGCGCAGGCGCAGCGCCTGCCAGTAGATGCGCGCGAGCATGCCGAGGCCGGATGCGGGCACGTCCAGCAGCAGCGCGGCCAGCCTCGGGCCGGTCATCTCCTGGCGTTGCAGGTCCAGCGCGGCGCTGAACACGACGCGGTCCTCGCGCCGGTTGACCATGACGATGCCGAGGTCTTGGCCCGGTTCGGTGAACGCCCAGTCGTATTGCATCTGCATCGGCATGAACGGCGAGACGTGGAAGCACTTGTCGAATCGCGTGCGCAACCGATCGCCCGGCCGCCGTTCGCCGCCGGCCGTGACCACATAACGGTGGCGCTGGTTCCACGGCGTGTTGGTGATCTCGGCGACGATCGCCTCGACACGCTCGCCGCGCGCGTCGTAGCAGTAATAGAACGACACCGGGTTGAAGCTCAGCCCGTAGAGCCGCAGCTGCGTCAGCAGGCGGATCGGTCCCTGCGGCCGCGAGCCCGTGTGCGCCGCGACGCAATCGCGCACCGCGTCTTCGAGCGGTTGGCGCGGATCGCCGAGGTAGTCCTCGCGGCGGAAACTGCCGACGTTGGCGCGATCGCAGGACCACAGCCAGCGATGGCGGAAGACCGTGGGCAGTTCGGCCAGGTCGAGCCACAGGAGCGAAGAGGCGTAGCTGAACTCGTGGCGCCGCGGCTCGCGCCGGCTGTGGCTAACCCGCCCGGTATAGAGCGCGCTGTTCATGGTCCTGCTCGAAGTGGGCCACCGCCTGCAGCGCGCTGGCCACGCCGTCCTCGTGGAAACCGTTGCGCCACCAGGCGCCGCAATAATATATGCCGCGCTCGCCGTTGAGTTGCCGGTGCAGCGCCTGCGCCCGCGTCGAGGCCGGCGAGAACAACGGGTGCTCGTAGCGCACTTCCGCCAGCACGCGGCGCGGATCGATCGCATCGGAGCGGTTCAGCGTGACCAGGAAGCGCGTCGGCGCATCCAGGGCCTGCAGCACGTTCATGTCGTAGGTCAGGCAGACCGGCGCTTCGCGATCGCTCATCACATGGTAATTCCAGGCGGCCCAGGCGCGGCGGCAGGTGGGCAGGAGCGATGCGTCGGTGTGCAGCACGGCGATGTTGGTCTGGTACGGAATCGCGCCCAGCACCTGCCGCTCGAGCGGCGTTGGTTCGGCATGCAGCGCCAGCGCCTGGTCGCTGTGGCAGGCCATGAACACGCGATCGAAACGCTCCGGCTCCGAGCCGTGCGCGAACACGAACAGGCCGGCGCCGGTGTGGCGCACGCACTGCACCGGGCTGCGCAGCCGGATGCGATGGCGGAACGGCGCGACCAGCCGGTCGACGTAGCGCTGCGAACCGCCGACGATGGAGCGCCACGCCAGCGGCTTGCCCATGCTGAGCATGCCGTGATTCTGCAGGAAGCGGATGAAGAACTGCGCCGGGAACTTGAGCATCAGCCCCGGCCGCGTCGACCAGATCGCGGCGCCCATCGGTACGATGTAATGATCGATGAACGAGGCGCTGTAGCCTTCGGCGCGCAGGTACTCGCCCAACGGGATTTCCGCCACGCCGGCCGCGAGCAGCCCGGGCGCGCGGGCATTGAAGCGGCGAATCTCCAGCAGCGTGCGCCAGAATGCCGCGCTCACCAGGTTGCGCCGCTGCGCGAAGATCGTGTTCGCGTTGGTGCCGCAGTACTCGAGCCCGATGCGTTCGTTGCGCACCGAGAAACTCATCTGGCTGGGCTGCGTCTCGACCTTGAGCGTGGCCAGCAGCCGCGTGAATTCGGGATAGTTGTCCTCGTTGTAGACGATGAAACCCGAATCGATGTCGAAGCGCCCGCCGCCGTAGTCGACGCGATGCGTGTGCGCGTGGCCGCCGGCGCGGTCGCCCGCCTCGTAGACGACGATCTCGTGGCGGCGATACAGCCGGTGGGCGACGACATTGCCGGCGATGCCGCTGCCGATGATCGCGATCTTCACGGCCGCGCCCCACCGCGCGGTTTCCACGGGAAGAATGCCGGCGTGCGCGCGACGTAGTCACGGTAGGCGGGGCGGCGATCGGCGATGTCCTGCTCGAGCAGCGTGACGCCAGAGACGCGCAGCAGCAGCCAGGTCATCAGCAACGGCGAGACGACGGTCCACAGCGTGTCGGCGCGCACGGCCATCGCGAACAGGCCCCACCACAGGCAGCACTCGCCGAAATAGTTCGGATGGCGGCTGTAGCGCCACAGCCCGCGGTCGAGCACGGCGCGCGCCGCGGCGTCGCGCCGCCGATGCGCGCGCAACTGGCGGTCGGCGATCGCTTCGATGGCGAACCCCGCCACGGCCAGCAGCAGGCCGAACAGCCACAGCGGCCGCGGCGAAGTACGACCCGCCAACCCGGCGGCGAGCGGCGCGGAAATGATCCAGGCCAACAGCGCTTGCAGGCCGAACACGAGGTACAGGCTTTTCCACGCGAATCCCGGTTCGTGGCGAGCGCGCATCGCGGCATAGCGGCGATCCTCGGCCGCGCGCCAGTTGCGCCGGGCGAGGTGCAGGGCGAGCCGCAATGCCCAGGCCACGAGCACCGCGACCATCGCCAGGCTCGCAGGCGAAAGGTGCTGGTAGCGCCAGGCGTCGTAA